>JBNMGX010000082.1:0-7998 GCA_050872465.1 Hallerella sp. | reverse complement strand
TCAAGGAACTGAAAAACGGTGATTTGCAGGCGACAATGAATGTCGCCGTAAACGACCTGCTCAAACAGTGGGTGTTGCATTACGGCCCGATTGCCAAAGTGCAGAGACCAGCGAAGCTACGGCAGATGCTGCTAGACAGCGCAAGGGAACTGGTCAAACTGTACCGACACAAGGCGGAAGACAACTAATTTACTATCTTTGGCGCCATGCTCAATGTTTCTAATGTCAGTCTGCAATACGGAAGCCGCGTGCTTTTCAAGGAAGTCAACCTCTCGTTCCGCAAGGGAAACTGCTACGGGATTATCGGCGCGAACGGTGCCGGGAAATCCACGTTTCTGAAAATCCTTTCGGGGGAACTGGAGCCGAACACGGGAGACGTCACCCACGATGCAGGCGAACGCATCGCCGTCCTCAAACAGGACCATTTTGCCTTCGAGGAATTTTCCGTTATCGACACGGTCATGATGGGATATGCCGAACTCTACAAGCTCGGAAAGCGGCGCGAAGAACTCTACGCCAAGCCGGAGATGACCGAAGCCGAAGGCATGGAAGCGATTGACATCGAAACGAAATTCGGCGAAATGGGCGGATACGAAGCGGAATCCTCCGCCGGGACGCTTCTCAAAGGGCTGGGAATCCCCGAAGAATCCCACACCAAGCTGATGAAAGAGTTGGACGGCAACGAAAAAATCCGCGTACTCCTCGCCCAGGCGCTCTTCGGCAACCCGGATATTCTGCTGCTCGACGAACCGACCAACCATCTCGACCTAGAATGCGTCAGCTGGCTCGAAGACTATCTCGAACGCTTCGAAAACACGGTCATCGTCGTCTCCCACGACAGACATTTTCTGAACACGGTCTGCACGAACATCTGCGACATCGACTACGGGCGCGTAAACCTCTATGCGGGAAACTATGAATTCTGGTATGAGGCAAGCCAGCTCGCCCAGAAACAGCGCAAGGACCAGAACCGCCGCGCCGAGGAAAAAATCGCCGAACTGAAAGCGTTCATCCAGCGGTTCGCATCGAACGCGTCCAAGGCGAAGCAGGCCACCAGCCGCAAGAAGCTTCTCGACAAGATGACGGTCGAAGAGATGCCCGCTTCGAGCCGCAAGTTCCCGTGGGTCAGTTTCAAGATGGACCGCGAACCGGGAAAAATCGTCCTCGAAATCAAGGACCTGACCGTCGCAGCCGAAGACGGCACCAAGCTTGAACATTTAAATTTCTCGCTCGGCGGAAACGACAAGGTCGCGCTCGTCGGAGACTGCGGGGTTCTCAAGACCGCGTTCTTCGAAGCCATCCAGAACGACGAAAACATCAAGTCGGGCAAGGTCAAGTGGGGAACGACCATTTCGACCAGCTATTTCCCGAAAAACAACGACGCATTCTTCAACACGGACATTTCCCTCGTCGATTGGCTCCGCCAGTTCAGCAAGGAGCAGGACGAAACGTTTATCCGCGGATTCCTTGGACGGATGCTCTTCACCGGCGAAGAGGCGCTCAAGTCCGCGAAAGTCCTTTCGGGTGGCGAAAAGGTCCGCTGCATGCTCAGCCGCATGATGCTTTCGAACGCGAACATGCTGATGCTCGACGAGCCGACAGCGCATCTCGATCTCGAATCGATCACTGCGCTGAACAACGGTCTCAAAGCCTACAAGGGTCCGATTATTTTCTCGACCGAAGACCACGAATTTGCCGAAACCATCGCGAACCGCGTCCTCGAACTTTCCCCGACAGGATATCTCGACCGGGCGATTACGTTCGACGAATGGTTCGCTTCCCGCAAAAAGAAGTCTCGTTAATCCCGACGACAACATTCCGAAACGGCGAACTGCGTTCGCCGTTTTTTTATTTTTATAAACATTCCCGACGGTTGGAGGTCCCATGAAATTTCGCCATTGCCCGCTTTTTCTTTTTGCTTGCGTCTATGCGCTTGCCGCGGAAAAAGTCTATCTTCCGAATTTTGAACTGACGAACGTCCACGCCGACTACCGGGCGGCGGCCACCAAGCTTTTCCAGCGCTATGCGGAAAAGGACGGTCGCTACGAAATGGTCACCCCGACGGAAAACGATTCGCTTTCCCGTTCGCCGTCCAAGGAAAATGTCCAAAAGACAGCCTTGTCCAAAAACTGTCCCAAGTTCATCCTCGGAGATATGACGCGGATCGGAGAAACCGTCGTCGTAACCGTTTCCCTTTATGATGCGGAAGACGGCAAGCTCGTATGGAGCGATGCGATGAAAGCGAAAACACCCGACGACCTCGACCCGATTCTCGAACGCATGGGAAAAAACATCGGAACAAAACAGGAGGCCTCCGATAGCGACGACATCTACAGCGTCACCCAAAAGGAGACGGAAAAGCTCAAAAAGAAAAAGACAAACCGCTATTTCGGATTCGGCATCATCGGATTTTTGCAGATTCCCGACCCGGGGCCGCAATTCGAACCGGGCCTCGACTTTTTCTGGCTTTACGATTCAAGGAACCTTTTTCTCCAGCTAGACGGTTCGTTTGATTACTACAACGACGACCCGACGAGCTTCTGGGACTTCCAATTCGGAATTTCCGCCTACTACCCGTTTTCCAACGGAAGTACGACGCCCTTTATCGGAGGCGGCGTTTCCTACGGATTTTCCTACGCTTCGTACGAGCTACCCGGCGACTATTATTCGACAAGCGAAACCGACGACAATTTCGGAATCATCCTGCGCGCAGGCGGCGGCATTTTCTTTAACCGGACAAGCAACGTCATCCTCCAGATTCGCGCCGAATATCTGTTTTCGACATACAAACTGCAGGACCACTTTATTACAGGTCCGAGATTTGCCGTAGAACTGGGATTCTAGGAAGCTAGGCCGGGATCAAAGCTCGATATTGTCGATCAGGCGGGTCGTGCCGAAGAAGGCGGCGATCAAAATGACCGACGGCTCTTGAATCGTCCCCGAAGAATTCGCCAGCAAGGTTTCCCGGCTAGCGATTTCCACATACTGGACAACTCCTCCCGCATGAGCGATGCTTTCCTTGATCTTGGACCGAAGCGTATTGACCGACCTTTCCCCGGAATCGTAAGAAGCTTTCGCCGCGAGCAGCGCCTTCGAAATGGCGACGGCGGCGTTGCGCTCGCCCTGGTTCATGTATTCGTTCCGGCTCGAACGGGCAAGTCCCGAATCTTCCCGGACAATCGGCATCAGACGGATTTCGACCGAAAAGTTCAAATCCTTCACCATGCGGCGGATAAGGAACGCTTGCTGGTAATCCTTCTTTCCGAAATAGGCGCGGTCCGCTCCGGAGATATTGAAAAGCTTTGAAACGACCGTTAGAACGCCTCGGAAATGCCCCGGACGGTACGCTCCGCAATAGAGATGTTCAAGAGACTCGTCGCGGACAAGGGTCAGCGGATCCCCGTCGGGATACATCTCGGAAACGCTCGGGGCAAAGACAAAGGTTCCTCCATGGGCTTCCACCAGTTCCGCATCCTTTTCGAGACGCCGCGGATAGCTGTCGAGATCCTCATTCTTGCCGAACTGAATCGGATTCAGGAAAACGCTTACAACGGTTACGTCGTTTTCCTTCGCGGACGCTTCCACGAGGCTCATGTGCCCTTCGTGCAAGGCTCCCATCGTCGGGACAAGCCCGACGGTCTTTCCCGCTTTCTTGAGCGGCAAGAGCGCCGCACGCATTTCTGAAATCGTCTTGATGAGTTTCATTTCTAGCCTTCAGGTGCAAAATAGGTCGTCTGGGTCGGCGCCGCGGCAATCGCGTTCAGCACCAGCTCCAGATGTTTTTCGTTGTGGACAAAGTCTATCTTGTTCGTGTTGATGATCAGCACGGGCGCCTTGGTGTAGTGCCAAAAGTGATGATCGTAACGTTCGAGAAGCTCGCGCAGATAGTCGGCGTCGATATTCTTTTCCATGGAACGTCCGCGATGTTCTATCCGGTCGAGAAGAGTCGGGACATTGGCCTGCAGATAGACGATCAGGTTCGGCGTCGGGAGGTTCCCGGAAAGGCTCTTCGATACGGTGTCATACATGGCGAGTTCGCTTTCCGAAAGATTCTGGAGCGCAAATATCCGGTCCTTTTCGAACGTGTAATCGCTGACAACGGTATGGCGGAACAGGTCGTTCTGGACAAAGGCGTCCTGGAACTGCCGGATTCTCGAAAGGAGAAAGAAGAGCTGAGTCTGGAAAGCGTAGGCTTCCGGATTCTTGTAGAAGCTCGAAAGGAAAGGATTTTCGTCAAACTGCTCCAGGACAAGGTTCGCTCCCAGAGCCTTGGCGAGGATCCGGGCGAGCGACGTCTTCCCGGCACCGATGACTCCGTCAATGGCGAGGAAGCGAATCCTCTCCGGGAGTTTCAGCGTCGTCTCGGGATTTGAATGGCCGACAAAAGCCTCATTCATCATCAACCTCCACCTTCCTGAATTCTGTTTCGACTTTTCGCGTTCTGAGTTCTTCCAAAATTTTTTCGACGGTTTTTCCCAAAAGCGGATCGCACATGTCCGGAGCGATTTCGGCAAGCGGAACCATCACGAAGCCCCGAGATGCCGCTAGCGGATGCGGAACAACCGGACCGTCCGGACGCCCGTCACAAATCTGCTCGCCATAGTAGAGAAGGTCCAGGTCGATTTCACGGCATTCCCAATGCCCGCGCGGACGGCGCCCCAGAAACAGTTCCGTTCCCTTCAGATAGTGGAGAAGCCTTCGCGGTCCCCTGCCGTACCAGAAAGAGACGACCTGGTTCAAAAAAGGTCCCTGGTCCTGCGGGCCGACCGGAGAAGTCTCGTAGATGGAGCTTTCCTGCCAGCCACCCAAGGAAACCCGCTTGAGCATATCCCGCGCTTCCGCGAGGCGTTTGCCCCGTGGTGCGATATTGCTTCCTAAAGCGACGAAGACTCGTTCCAAGGATTCCACAGGTGCCAATATAGATTTTTTTATGTATATTAGCGCTCGGTTAGAGCATTCTTGCTTTTTCCGCATAAGTTTTCACAATTCCCATTATCTAATTCACAGTTCGCAGGAGTCCCTGTGCCAAGACCGAAAAAAACTGACGGTTCCTCTTCCGTTCATCTGATTTCCGATACGATTTCTCCCGATACCCCCATTCCGGATCTTTCCGCCCTAGGCGATTTGGCCGCCCCCATCACGTTCCCGGAAGACCAGGTTCAGCCTGCCGCAAACGAAGCTCCCAAGCGTCACCGCGGCCGTCCGCGCAAAGCCCGCCCCGAAGAATCCAATTCGGTCGAGAACGTCCAAGAGCAGACATTCCAGCCCGAAACCCAAAATGAATTCCGCCCGGAAGATTATTCCAAGGACGCTCCCGCACCGACTTCGGAACTTTCCGAAGAACCCGTCGTCACCGCGACTCCCGGCACGAGCGAACTTTCCGAAGAGAACCAGGGAACGCTTCCCGCCGAAACGGGAACAACGGTCTCCGCGACAAACGCAGAAAACCCGTCCGCCGACATGAGCGCCGTCCAGAACAATCCCGCGTTCGAAGCCCCGATGCCCGATGCGCCGTTCAGCGGAACAAACCGCTACAACCGCCGTTTCGGAAACAACAACGAAAATTTCGGGAACAACAATTTCAACCCGAACTTCAACAACAATCGCCACGGCAAGTTCAACAAGTTCGGACGGAATAAGTACGGACGAAACAACCGTTACTTGCCGGATGACATTCCCGACGACCAGCTCCAGGCGCCCCCGGCGGATCCCGAAAAGGTCGCCATTGCGATGCAGCGCTGGCGCGAACTCCGCAACACGCCGATGTTCGATTTACAGGAAAAAGCGGTTTCGCTCAACATCCCGGACGTCAAGCGTCTCAAGAAACAGGCGCTCATCTACCGGATTCTCGGAGCCATTTCCGGCGAAGGCGCGCCCATCTACACGGAAGGCACGCTCGAAATCATGAAGGAAGGCTACGGGTTCCTGCGGAACGCCGACCTGAACTATCTCGCCGGGCAGGACGACATCTACATCAGCCCGAACCAGATTCGCCGCTTCGAACTCAAGTCGGGCGATTCGATTACGGGCCTCGTGCGACAGCCGCGCGACAACGAACGCTACTTCGGGCTTGCGCGCGTCGATACGGTGAACGGCGAAGATCCGGCAAAGACAAAGCACCGCGTCGCCTTCGAATACCTGACCCCGATCCATCCGTACCAGAAGCTGAACCTGGAATGGAAGCAGGACGAATATTCCACGCGCATCATGGACCTTTTCTCGCCCATCGGCAAGGGACAGCGCAGCATCCTGCTCGCCCCTCCGCGAACCGGCAAGACGGTGCTCCTCCAGAACATCGCTGGCGCTATCGCAAAGAACCATCCGGAAGTCAAGCTATTCGTACTTCTGATCGATGAACGCCCGGAAGAAGTAACCGACATGCGCCGGCATGTCAAGGGCGAAGTCATCGCTTCGACTTTCGATGAACCGCCAGAGCATCACACGCAAGTCGCCGACATCCTCCTCGAAAAGGCGAAACGCCTCGTCGAATACGGAAACGATGTCGTCATCCTGCTCGATTCCATCACGCGCTTTGCCCGGGCGAACAACGTCGTCATCCCCCACTCGGGAAAAATTCTTTCCGGCGGCGTGGATGCGCTTGCCATGCAACGTCCCAAGCGTTTCTTCGGTGCGGCCCGCAAAATCGAAAACGGCGGTTCCCTCACCATCATCGGCACAGCCCTCATCGATACGGGCAGCCGCATGGACGAAGTGATTTTCGAAGAGTTCAAGGGAACGGGCAACATGGAACTTGTCCTCGACCGTCGCATCGCCGAAAAGCGCATCTGGCCCGCCATCGACATTTTCAAGTCCGGGACCCGCAAGGAAGAACTTCTGCTCGACGACGATACGCTCCGCCGGGTCTGGATTCTCCGCAAGTTCCTGCAGGAACAGACTTCCGTGGAAATCATGGAATTTATGCGGGACAAGCTTTCCAAGACAAAGACCAACGAAGAGTTTTTGGCTTCGATGAACGGCTAAGGAGTTCGACATGTCAAAGAAAATCGCATTCGCCGGTGCAGGAAACATGGGAGGCGCGATTCTCCGCGGGCTTCTCTCGGCGGGCAAGAATCCCGGAGATATCCTCTTTTACGAACCGTTCGAAAAAACGGCAAAGCCGGTCGAAGAATTGGGCGCCATCCGCTACAGCGACTTCGGAAAGATGGCAAGCGATGCCGATGTAATCTTTCTCTGTGTCAAGCCGCAGGTTTTCGGAGCTGTCGCCGGGGAATGGAGCAGGAGCACCAAGGGGAAGATTTCTTCCCGGCCAGAAATCATCTCCATCATGGCAGGCGTTTCCCGCAAGAAAATCATCGATTCGCTGGACTTCGAACACGGTGATGTCGTCCGGGTGATGCCGAACCTGCCGCTGACCGTCGGAAAGGGAGCCATCGCCATCGCAACCGACGGAGTTTCCGAAGAATCGCTGAAAACAGCCAAGGAGCTTCTCGAAACGGTCGGAGCGGTCGTCACGGTAAGCGAAAACCTGATCGACGCGGTCACCGGGCTTTCCGGCAGCGCACCGGCATACGTTTTCGAATTTATCGAAGGTCTTGTCCGCGGCGGCGTCAAGATGGGGCTTTCCCGCCCCATCGCCATGGAACTTACGCTCGCCACAATCGAAGGAAGCGTCGAACTTTTGAAAAAGTCCGGCAAGGGAACGGGCGAACTTTCCGCGATGGTTTCATCGCCAGCGGGAACGACCATCGCAGGCGTCCAGGTTCTCGAAGATGCAGGATTCCGCGGCACGCTGATGCGCACCGTCGAAGCGGCAACGCTCCGCTCCCAGGCGCTAGGCAAATAAGCCTTTTATGGGAAAAGCCCGGATTCTCATCCTGTCCGAAGAGAACGAAGACGTTTCCTTTTTGGAAGATGTCCTTTCGAGCGTCGGCGGATACGAGACAAGGCTCTGTGCAGACTCCATGCAGGCGGAAGATATGTTTCGCCATTTTTCGCCTGCAATTACGGTCATCAACCTGGACCGGGACTTTTCCGAAG
>JBNMGX010000081.1:0-8066 GCA_050872465.1 Hallerella sp. | reverse complement strand
TCTCCGACGTGCATATTTCGAGCAATGTCCAGGTGAAGCGCGAAGAAATTCATGAGGATGATTTAAAAAAATACTGCGACGAGCATCCGGGCATCTGTCCCGATTCGAAAAACGACTGGCCCAAGGGCGACTGCGAATCCTCGGAATGGGTGACAATCGCTTCGGGAATCGCTTGTGCGACGGTCCAGAAAAATGATGAATGGAACTGCGTCGCTGGTGGAACAGGCGAGGGAAAACTGGTCGAATCCGGTTCGATAAAGTCGGGCTGCGTCGCGGTTATTCCCTCGGAAAACAATTCGTTCGATCTTTCTACTCAATCGGCAAATACAACCGTGTCTCTCCGCGCAAGCGTCTTTGCGAAAAAACAGAAGATGATTGTAGGCTTTACGGGCGATGTCGGCGAGGGAAACCATCCCAAAATCGATGTCCTCATTGTACGCTCTACGGGAACGGTTACCGAACCCTGCGATTACAGTTCGAATGCCGACGAAAACAAGCGTTGTGCGATAGATGTTTTCCAGGGAGATCAGGTGACGCTCAAGCTTGACACAAGTTCGAACGACCATAAGAATTTCAATTACTGGAAGTGCGAAAATTCTGCGGGAAATTGCCCGTCCGGTTCCGATGTGCTCGCGAATACGGAATATCCGGCATTTACAATCCAGGGTTCTGCGGAATATTCGCTGATTGCGCATTTCGGCGAAGCGGATAGACACTGCTTCTTCGACGAATTCAACCGCTCGCAGGTAATTTGCGACGGAAGCTTTGACGAAAAGGAATACTGCATCGACAACTGCCAGAGCGGTGACGACGGCGTTTGCGCGGGCGTTTCAAACGGTTCGACCTACACCAAGGCGAAGTGGAACCTGGTCTCCGGCGCGCTGGGAAATATCCGGTATGAAAACGGAAGCGTTTCGGTGGAGCGTTCGTCGAAAAGAAGCGATGTCGAACAGTCCGCCGTCAAGGTGATGAGCACGGTCAGCGCGGGACTTTACGGGACGATGAAAGCGCTTGTCCAGCTTCCGAAGGCGACGTCGAGCAAAGACGCTTCCGGGGCGAACATCCGAAATTCCGGGCTGATCTTGCGTGCAAACGGAAACGCTTCGGAATACCTGATGCTGAACGTGTATGCGAACGCTTCGGGAAATCTGGAAGTGCAGCTTTGCAATGAAAACGGAAAGAATTGCAAGTCGAGCGTTTTAACGGACAACGGTTCGAGCGCATCTGTTTCCGCAAACGCGATGGTGATGGTAGTGGCGACGCTCAAGTCGAGTGATGCGGGTGACGTGCTGGTCGTCGAAGCGTCCAAGGACAATTACTACGGTTCACCGAAGACATATTCCTGCGAGTTTGAACTGGGCGGAAGCTTTGCCAAATACCTGAACCGTTCCTATGAATATGTCGGGTTCGGAATCGCCGATGCGAACTTCAAGATTTACGGAATCGGCTGGAAGAGCGAAGATTACGGTTCGGAATGCCATGATACCTATCCGACGGTCAAGTGCTCGTTCCGCGCGGTGGCGGAAAACGGAATTGTTCCGACGGGAAAGGATGTGAAGCCGTGGCTCGGGCATTCGGCGTGGTTCAATTCGAAGAGCTGCACGGAATCGTATTGGTATAAAAACGGAACGGATGCGTGCAGCGGATTGGCAAATGGGGAAAGGGAATGCCCGGCAAGCGGATATAATTTTGATAAGAATGATGCCGGATTGCACGGCTACAAAACTGAAAACGGCGAAGATGTGAAAGCCGCCTACGCTTCGCTGAACTGCTCGGTGGCAGATGATGATCAGAACGCCTGGATTCCGGGCGAAAACGAACATGCCCATTGCGGCAAATTCTGGACGGGCGAATTTACGGACTGTTCGGAACACAAGGTGCTGAAAGATGTCGTTACGGATTATGCCGCAGGGGAAGAAAAGTGCGAAACATTTAACGCCTCGGTGAACTTGCGTGCGGCCAAGTTGAATGTGGAATTGGAATCGATCAGCGGGCTGGATGAAAATCCCGATTTGGAAGTTTTCCTGCTAAGCAAAAACGCGACTTGGGGCGAGAATGATTTTGAAAGCGATGCGGTGAGAATTTCCAACTTCGGAACGTCCAGCTTTGATGTGGTGGGCGAGATGACGGCGACCGCAGACGGCTTTGACCCGGAGAATGTTTCTGGAATATGCTTTAGAAACAACGGCTCTACGGTTCGGGTCAAATCGGTCTCGTCGAACTGTGCGAATGCGGTTTCGCTCAGCGGTTGCCGCGTCAAATATGCGGGCGGCAGCCAGTGGAATATCGAAGCGGATGTCTCCAATCCGGATAAAATCCAGTCCTTTACGGTGACGCGGACTGTCGATAGCGATGCAAAGTCCGAAAGCTTCGCTTGCAATGCTTCGGATTCCAAGTGCCTGTTTGACGGAACGACGGCAAAGTTGTCTTTTGCGGACGATCGAAATCCGTATAAAGAGGACCAGGGAAAATCTTACTCATTCAAGCTTTCGCTAACCGGGAACGGAAACGCAACTGCGGAAAAGGAATGTTCGGTCGATCCTTCGGTAATCGGGAAGATTACGGCAGAATGTAAAATAGACGGAAATTCCACCGTGGAACAGGGAAAAGGTTTGCCGAAATTTTCGGTGACCTTTACCGGATGCCCGGAAAGCGGCTGTGCGTGGAAAATTACGACGGACAACGGGAAAATTTCAAAGACTGGTTCGAAAAATTTTACATCCTCGTTTGACGATGAAAATATGGGAAGTCCGTGGGATCCCGGGACGTACCAGTATCGTGTGGAACCGGCGAGTTTGGACTATCCGTTTGACGGATGTTCTTCGGAATTTAAAATTGTCGCGGCGAAAAGTTCGTCTTCTAGCGAAGCGGAATCGAGCAGCAGTTCGGCTGCGGTGGGGGAGAGCAGTTCGGGGGGGGGAGGGATTACGGCGATATGTGGTGATGCGGAAGGATATCCTGGAAAAGAAGTTTCTTTGCCGATAGAGATGCGTGGATTAGATGCAAATAACATAAAACGGACAATTCTAATTAATTCCACAAACTATGGATCTTTTGAAAACTGCAATGTGTACTATTGTGAAAAGTTTGTTAAAATTAATGCTCTGACGAATGTAGGCTTTTATGTTTATGAGTTGTATCTAGATTCCGAAAAACTTTGTGAGGGAAATTTGAAGATAAAAAGTCCGTTATCCTGTTCTGTTGATAAAACGGAAATAGGATTAGGCGAAAGTTTTGTTTGGACTACTTCCTATGAGGGCTCTTGTTATGGTTCTGAACTTTTAGGCGAAGGTGTACCTTCGGCAAACTGTGGTTCATCTTATTCAATCATTCCGCCTTCATTAGGAGTGCATCAGTATATTTATAAAGTGACAGGTGGTTCAAATGGGGAGGCTGCTTGCATGACTTCGGTCACCGTTTCCGAAATCGCTCCGACGGTGGAATGCCCCGATAATCTCACAAAGTCTGTCGGCAGTGAGGTTTCTGCATCGCCAAAGTCTTTGACAGGATGCTCTAATGGCTGTGATTGGACATTAAAAGATGTCAATTCTCAAGTTAAGAGTGGAACTATCAAGAACGGCGAAGGTTTCTCGTTTACCGGCGATAGCTCTGAAGGAACAAAACACTATACCCTTGAAGTTTCCAATTCCAAAGGCTTGGCGGAGTGCCGTTTTGATGTGGAGTATGTGATAGTAGAGAGAAAAAATGTCTCAATTACATCCAATTTAGAATTAGGCGAAGGTTCATATACTTTAACATGTAATGGAAGTACAGGAACAAAAACACTGCAACCTTACTCTGATGCGGGAAAAGTTTGTACATCTTGGTTTAGTCCTAATATTAATTGGACATCTCATTATGGTGGATGTAGTGGACAATCATCTGTGATATTCCCGCTAGAACTAGACGTTCCCGCAGGGAAAAAAATCAAGCTTAATTGTTGGTAACCTTTATTTTTAGTCTCCGCAAAATTGTGGAGACTTTTCGATAGAAAATGAATATGTTTTTCTTGAGACGAACTGAGTTTTATTGCTGAAATTGTAGCGACGGTTGTTTGAAAGGCATTTAAAAATCCCCCGGCATCAAGGATGCCGGGGGATTTGAATGTCCTTACAGCTTTTCGATTTCTTTGGGCGAAAGACCGCAACGTTTTGAAATGATTTCAATGGGAACCCCGTCATCGCGAAGACCTTTCGCCAGTTCCTTTTTGCCGATAGAAATCCCTTCCTTGAGTCCTTTTTCTATGCCTTCCTTGATACCTTCCTGAATTCCTTTTTTGAGTCCTTCTTTTATGCCTTCTTTAACGCCTTCCCGATGTCCGGCGTCAAAACCTTCCTTGTGCCCTGTTTCAATTGCATATTTTCGGATGGCATAGGCGTCCCATTTCCGCATTTGTTCCAGATTGATCATACGCAGTTCCTCTTTGCTTAATCTAGCTAATTCCGAAATGGGAAACAATAGTTCAAAAGCGGTTCCCGCATAGAAACTCGGCATTTTCCGCAGCTTTTTGATGTTCTTGAGAGCGAAAAGCCCCTTGTCGAGAAGTGTTTTCAGCTCTCCTATTTTTTTCTTGAACTTGGGAAGTTCTACAAAAACAAAGCTTAACGTTTCGCTGAGACAATCCCCGTCCTTTTCCCGGAGTTTTGCGCGATGGATGTATTTTGCACTCTCAAAGAATTCAAATTCCATGAATACGATTGTGAAGACGGAGTCTAGAGCGTATGCGTATGTTTTGCCGCGTCTTCCCTGGGCGATGATAGTTTGCGCTGCATAATAGATGGCGCGGTTTACGATATTTTCCTGCTTGGCGATTTGGACTTCGATGATGAATCTCCGCTTTTCCGAATCAATGCAATACAGGTCAAAGATCGAGGCGCGGTTTTCATTTGAACCGTCGGAGAATTCCTTGTCGCGTGATTGCACGTCTGTAATCGGGCTGGCGATTTCGCCTTCTAACAAGGCGTTCAAAAGCGCAATCAGGCAGATTTTGTTCTGTGTGTCGGGATTGAACGCTTTTTTGAATGTCTTGTCGAGAAGAAGGTCGGCATAGACGCCTGCGCCTCGGTACTCTTCGAAAGTTTCTTCCCTGTTTTCAAAATCCATTTTTCCTCCTTGTTGATTTATGGCAGAGGGATTCCTTGTCCATTGTGTACAACGCTTTTCAGAGAAATTTATCTACTTGAAAATTGTAAATTTTTACGATTTTCAATCTTTGAAAATAGAAACGTTCGAATATCGTTTTCTTGGATTCAAAGCCTGCGCAATTTCTATATTTTTCTCCATGAAAAAGATTTCTCTTACGGGCATCAAGCCCACAGGAACGCCTCACCTGGGAAACTATCTAGGGGCCATCCGTCCGGCGCTTGAACTGGCGAAGGATTACGAGACGATTTACTTTATCGCGGACTATCACGCCCTCACGACCGTCCACAACGGCGACGAGATGCGCGATAACATTCGAAAGGTGGCGGCGACATGGCTCGCTTGCGGGCTTGATCCGGAAAAGGGGCTTTTCTATCGCCAAAGCGACATCCCCGAAATTTTTGAACTCAGCTGGGCGCTCAGCTGCTTTACGCCAAAGGGCTTTATGAACCGAGCCCACGCTTACAAGGCGAAAGTCGAGGCGAATCGTGCCGCGGGCGAAGATCTGGATACGAACATCAACATGGGTCTGTATTGCTACCCGTGCCTGATGGATGCGGACATTTTGATGTTCAACGCGGATGTTGTCCCGGTCGGAAAGGACCAGAAGCAGCATGTGGAATTTGCGCGGGACATCGCTATCCGGTTCAACAAGCAGATGGGGCGGGAAGTTTTCACGGTGCCCGAGCCTTTTATCCAGGAGACGACTGACGTGATTCCCGGACTTGACGGTCGCAAGATGAGCAAATCTTACGATAACACGATTGAAATTTTCCTCGAACCGAAAGCGCTCAAGAAGAAGCTCGGTAAAATCGTGACGAACAGTCTCCCGATCGAAGCGCCGAAGGATCCGGATACATGCAACGTGTTCAGGCTTTACAAGCTCTTTGCGACTGCGGAAGAAACGGCTGCGCTGGCGGAAACGTATCGCGCTGGCGGAATGGGCTGGGGCTATGCGAAAGGCGAACTCCAGAAAGTTTTGGAAAGAACATTCGGCGAAGCGCGGGAAAAGTATAACGACCTGATGGCGCACCCGGAACGAATCGACGAAATTCTCTGCGCCGGTGCGGAAAAGGCGCGGCCCGTGGCGCGTGCCCATCTGGAGCAGGTTCGCGAAGTCCTAGGTTACGGGAGAATCCTCTGATTTTTCGACCCAGATTCTTCCATCGGTGATTTCGGTTACGCAGACGGTTTCGCCTGCGTTTATCATATCGCCCTTGGTCTGGACATCCAACGACTTGCTGCCGAATCTCGCATGTCCCACGGGGCGGAGCGGTGTTTCGGCTTTTCCCCTTTCCCCGACATGGATTTCGACGATGTCTTCTGTCGGGGATTTTGCGGATTCGAGGTCTGTCTTGAGCATCGGCGTCCAGCCTTCGGGAAGCAGCGGAATCAGGTATTTGGAAGCGAAGAGGGGAAACAGCACCGCGATAAGCGCACAGGCTGTGACGTAGAGAATGACGGGAAACAGGGTCGCGGCGCCTTCGGCATCCGCTCCCGGAATAAACGAGGGGAGCGTTGAAAAGTCGAATGCCAGGACGATGGCCGCTCCCATGCAGAGGATTCCCAAAATGCCGCAGACGAAAGTTCCCGGGATGACAAGAATTTCTACAGCGAAGAGGCCCGCTCCGAGAACGAGCAGAGCGATGGGCAGATAGCTGTCCAAGTGGCTGATATATTGTCCGAGGAAAACGGTCGCTATCAGAAGGATGCCCGCGATGCCAAAAATTCCGAAGCCTGGCGTCTTGAATTCAATGTAGAGCGCTCCGAATCCGAGGATGAGAAGAATCCCGGAAATGCCCGCGATGAAGCGGGCGAGGCTTTCGCTCCAGGTGATTTCGATTTCGTGGCTGTTTTCGATGCCGAGCGATTTTTCAAAAGCGGCGCGGTTTTCGGGAGTTCCCTTGGAAAAGTGCAGGGCAACAGCTTCTTCGTCGGTCATCGTCAGAAGTTCGCCGGAATCGACCAGAACTTTGGGTGTTCCCCAGAAAGCCTTGTCCTGCTTGCTCCATTTGGCGTATTTGGATGCTTCGACGGCGATGGTGGAGTCTTTTCGCGAAAGTTCGTACACGGCGAGATCCGGGGAAACCATTGCCATGGAAAGAAGTTCCGGGTAGCCGTTCTTTTGGGCGAGGTTGCGGAATTTTGCCCGGAGCGGTGACTGGATTTTTTCTCCGACGATTTGCGGTGTCCCGTCGCTGTTCTGGACTATCGGGGCGCAGTCGCCGATGGTCGTGCCGGGAAGCATGTAGAGTTCCTTGCTCGAAAGGGCGATGAGGGCGCCCGCGCTGATCGCTTTCTTGGAGACAAATGCGACGGTCTTTGAATTCTTGATTCCCATAATCGTATCGACGATGTCAAAGGCTGCATCAAGCCGTCCCCCGAACGTGTTGATATCGAATATGATGTAATCGGGATTTTTTTGGACAGCGTCTCCGATGGCGCGGGCCGTGTATTCATACATTCCCGGATCGACATCGCCTTCGAGCGTTATCCAGGCGGCTGATTTTCCCCACGAAAAGCCGAGGCAGATGAAGAGTGAGCAGAGAATAATTTGTACGAAATTCTTGATGGTCATCCGATGTTCCCGAAAATGTTTTGTTCCTTTTCAATTTAAACTTTTTATCTTTGCCGGGCAAGAGTTGGGTGTCTGGAATTGGTGATGAGGAATCAGGAGACAGGGGTCAGAAATTAGGAATGCGGAATTAGGAATGCGGAATTGACTGTTCAGCGAACTGCCGGTTGTCAGGAAACAGGAATCAGGAGACAGGATTCAGGAATCAGTGGGTAGTGAACAGAACGGGAAGTGGGACGTGGGACACGGTAAACGGGACACGGGACATCTGAGCGGACTTTTACTTCCAAGCGGTCATCCTGGAGCATGGTCAGAGCTTAGATCTGAGATTTTAGAACTTAGAGAACTC
>JBNMGX010000080.1:0-8119 GCA_050872465.1 Hallerella sp. | reverse complement strand
GGTGAAGCTAGAACGCTACACGGGCGATTCCTCGATGGGTTCGGACGACGATCCCGCGCACTGGGAGACGGTGGACACCTACGACACCGGGATGGAATGGGACGACGCCCCGCCGACATCGGTTGTCGGGACGGTCGAGGAACTGAAAGACGTGCCGGTCGCCTCGTCGCCGGTCCTCGTTTTGGGCTACTACCGCGCGGGCGACTGCCCGGCGAGAACCTACCTGTGGGACGGAGACGCCGGAGGTTCCCCGGACGACGGCTATCTCGTAAAGAGCTCTGTTTCGAGTTCCGGGCGGTGGGTCATGCTCTGGGGCTGCGACACGCTGCCGTGCACGCTCTACGGCATATTCCCCGGAATGACGAACTTCCCGGACTATGCAGGCGGCAAGTTCGACAATCTGAACGCCCTTTTCGCCTATCCGGAGGCTGTCGGGACCGCGCAAATCGCGACCGCGAGGAAGATCCGTTTCCTCGACGGGGACTACGACACCGGGGCGCTGGACTACCTGACCGGAAAGGTGCTCTGCTTCGACCGTCTGGCGCGATTCACCGGGACGGGCGTCGTGAAGTGTCCCGACGTGGAAGTCATGCCGGGCGGAACATCGTATGTCGCGGACTTCGTCTTCACGGATGCCAACAGGACGGCGCACTCGGCCTGGTTCAGGACGATGGACGGATTCTTCGGCAGCAAGGCGCGGAAGTTCGTCATCGACGGGAATCACTTCCACGTTTCCGGGCGGAAGCTTTCCGGGAGGAAACTGCTCGAATACGTCGAGATAGAATCGACCGTCGTCCTTTCCGATTCCTATCCCGCGATGTACGAAGGCGGCGCATACCTGGAACTGCTCAAATGCACGATAACCGGGACAATATTCGGGGAGAACGACTTCGTCCTTTTCAGGGGGATGACGTTCGAGCGGACATGGTTCAAGCCGGACATGAGGTATCCCACGTTCCGGTTCGGCAGGATTTCCGACGGGGCGAGGATACAGGCGCTGTCGTCGGACGGGAACGTCCTCGACATCTTCCGGTTCGTCTCCGCGGACGTGTATCTCAAGGCGATCGTCGCGGACGGCCAGACGAGCGTCGCCCTCTGCGGCAAGACCGCCACCGCTCTCCCGGACGAAATCGTCTCGGCTTCGGGCGGGACGGTCGGGCTCGTCGCGAGGGATTCCGGGACGCTCGCGCTCTCCGACATGAACATGACGGTAGCCAACATTTCCGGCTGCGCCCTCTCGCTCGACCGGGTGCGGATCTACGGCGGCAAGATTGCGAAGTCGAGGATAGACGCGCGTTCCTGCTCGTTCGGGTGCAAAATCTCGGACCAGTCGGAGAACGAGGGCTACGAGGGGACTTGCCCGGTCACGGCCTACGACAGCTACTTCTCGGCGCCCGTCGGGGCGGAAAACATCGCGCTCGACGGATGCAAGGTTTCCGGGAAGGTCTCCGTGCGCCCGTTCCTCGACGCGGAGAACAGGTATAACTACGCCGTCGCGTTCACCCGGTGCGACTTCACGGGCGACGGCATGGTGGAGTTCCTGCCGCCGGAGCACGATGAATCCTCGACGGCGTACTCCCAGGTCGAAGTGGCGGCTGTCACTTTCTCCGGCTGCCGCTTTTCCGGGACTTCCGCGGAAGGGATAACGATGCCCCGGTTCGTCTATCGGGGGAACGAGTACGGCGCGGGCGCGGTCAAGCTCTTTTCGGACAGCGCGGAAATCTCGTACGAATACCGCAACAATTCCGGGAACTGCCCGCTCGAAGCCGTCACGGGGAAACTTGCCTTCACCGATGTCATAAATCGGAACGATGTCTGGCTTAAAATAATGTACGACCGGATCTTTTTCCTCGGAGCCGGCGAATTGCAGACCTTGCTTCCGAACGCAAACCCGGTTCTCTATACGTTTTGCAAAGACAATCTGGACATCATAAAAAGCCGCTATTACAAGATTGTATTCGGCGAATCCGCGACGACTGCATGGCCTAACGACCAGTTCTACGGAATGCTTCAAGTCGGCACGGAAAGCAAGGACGAATCCGGCAACTATTACGGCCAGAAGCTCTACTAGGCGTGTAAACTTGGGCAAATGCTCAAGTACCTTTTCGACCCGAACATCCAGTTTCTCGACACCTCCGGCGCGATAGACGCCGGGGGGCACCTCGAGGTTTTCCTCGCCTACACGGACGACGCGGCGGCGACATACGCGGATCTTTCCGGGCATGCGCTGAACCCGCAGAGAATCCCGCTCGATTCGAACGGCCGCGCGACGGTGGCAGTCGACGACGGCAAGTCGTACCGGCTCGAAGTCTATGCGGAGGGCGGTCTCCTGCTGTGGACCGTGCAGCCCTACATGCCGTCGGGGACGACCGTGAACCTGCCCGTGACCGTGAAGGGAACGGAAAACGAAATCGACGTTTCCGAATCCGTCTCGGCAAGGGAGAAAACCTTTACCGTCTCGCTTGCGGACAGCGTAAAGAAGTCCATTTCCGACAATGCGAACGCCATCTCCGCCGAGACCGAGGCCCGCGAGGCCGCCGACAAGAAACTCTCCGATGACATCGGTGTAATCGCCAAGGGGCTGGAAACGGAAACGACCGAGCGCAAGTCCGAGGACGAGCGTCTCGAAGCCCTCATCGGGGAGAAGCAGGGGACGCTCTCGGACGGCGACAACATCCACATCGACGACGCAAAAAGAATCAACGTGGTGAACCGGAAGACGCTCCAGGTGAAGTCCCCATTGACCGCGGAGAAGCTCGACACGGCGCTCGTGATCGGAATCCGGGACGGCGTCTTCGCTACCGCGGAGGAGCTTGCCGCCGAGACGGAAGCCCGGAAGAACGGCGACGAACAGAACCGGGCGCGCATCGACAAGGTGGACGCGGACCTGAACGCCGAAGTCCAGAACCGCATCGAGGCCGTCTCGAAGAAGCAGGACGCCGCGTATTTCTTCAACCCCGACACGAGCACGCAGGAAGCGGTGAAATCCGCCATCGCCAGGGGGATGGACATCTACTCGGCGTCGGGTTCGAACGCGGTCCAGTGGCTGGGGGCGATTCACGGGGGCTACCCGACGCTCACAAGGCTCGAGGACGGCTGGCAATACTCGTGGCACTACTCGGGCGGGGCGTGGGAATACTCGACGAAAAAACTTGCGACCGTCCCGACCGCAGGGCGTCTGGTCGTGGAACTGAACGGAACCGCGACGCTTTCCTATGGCGACTGGACTTTCGTTTTCTCCGTAAACACTGCCACCGCAGGAAACGTCAATGTCAAGAACCCGAACGTCACGAACGCAGACATATTCTCGGAAACCCGGACTTACGGGAACACGGTGCGTCTTGCCGGGCAGGACCTTTCGTCCGGCGAGGACATTATCTATTGCGGCAACGGCGACTTCAACTCAATCCCGACGCGGATCGTGATGGACATCTTCGACGGGACGGAATGGCTGGAACTGCGGCTCATGCAATACGCTTCGGGGTCGAACCTCGTCATCGACTACCGGATAGGAGGCTCCAATGGCTGACGAAAATCCCCTTCTCGATACCGGAACGGACCTGCTCGAAACGGAATCCGGCGGTTCCGGCGCAAACGACAAGGTCTCGGCGGCGTCCGGGACGACCCCGGGCTACCTCTCGGAGGTGCTGAAAGCCGATACGGACAACGTGGAAATCAAGACGGTCGGCGACCAGGTGCGCATCGGGCTGAACCTCACCGGGGAAAGCGACCCGAAGCTCAAGACGCTCGACGAATCGCTCATCGACGCGAACACGTCGAACTACGGGAGCTACTGGGGCGACATGCCGGAGTGGGGCGGCACGAACGTGAACGTGATGGCCTACCGTGGGAAGCGCACCTCGGACGCGCAGGGGTCTCTGACCCGGGTGCGTTTCGCGCTCACCGGCTCTTTCGGGAGCGGCAACCCGATATTCCGCGTCGGCGTCTTCTCGCTCGACGGGACGCTCCTCGGAAGCTCCGACACGATGCGCTTCGACGGGACGAATTTCGTCGGGCAGGAACACGGCGACACGATGGAAGTCCCCTCGGAACGGATGACGGACGGCGACATCCCCCTGCACGAGGAATCCGCAGGGTCGCTCGCGATACGGCGCAACACGCGCTACGTCGTGGAGCTAGTCTGGTGCGGCCTCCAGTTCGCCGCCAAGACGCAGAGCGGAAGCGGCGTGACGAGCAACTACGCGTTCGACTACACGCTCGGGAACAATCTGCAGACGACATACACGGGGCTGAAGTGGTGGGACGGTACGGACGGCAAGCAGCAGGCGCAGTTCGTGCCCTACCTTTCCTTCGGCGCGGCGGACATAGGGGGATAGGATGTATTCACGCAAGGAATTTCTGGAATCGACGGACTGCGCGGAGCAGTCTCTCGCGAGGGCGAACAAGGGTCTCGACTGGAACTATGCGATAGCGCGGAAACTCGACCGGGATTTGCACGAAAGGCTTCTCGCCTTCACGGCGGAGCAGATGCTCCCGTTCGCGCAGATACTGCCTCTCGTGAGTTCGGGCTACTTCGACACGGCCAGATCGCTTGTCGAGGCGGCGACGGTCGGGACGGAACTCTCGGAGACGAAAGAGTGGCTTCTCGGTGCGCTTGCCGAAGCCGACGACACGCAGGGGGACGCATGACCGAAATCCTCTCGACGATAAACAACGCGACCCCGGCACTGGCGGCGGTGATAATCGGGCTTCTCTTCACCGTGCGCTCGCTGGGAAAGGAAATCGAGCAGCTGAAGAAGCGGGTGGAAAAATACGACTCCATGGAGCTGGGCATGAAACTCGCGAACATCGAGGTGAACATCGAATGGATAAAGCGGAAACTGGAGGAAGGATGACGCGGGGCGACCTGTTGATTCTCGGACTGCTCGACATCGTGATACTTTCCCTGTGGGTGACCTTATGAGCTGCCTGAACCCGCTATTGACGGCACTGACCATCGCCTTTGAAAACCGTTCGAACCATATTGCCGACGACGGCAAAATGGTCGTGCGGAAGCGGACGGACTGGCGAGAAAAGGAACGGAGGCGAATCGAGGAATACAACCGGGAGCACTTCCCGGAGGAGGCGAAATGAACTTCAAGCTGAAATCGTGGGACCCGTTCTCGTGGACGAAACTCAAGGGCGGGCTTTTCCGCCTGGACAACGACCTCGACGCCGTGTGGGAGGACAACGACGGGACGGAATACCGCTTCCATTTCTTCCGGGGATTGACCTGGGACGGGGCGAGCGTGCCCAAGCCGTTCCGCTGGTATCTCCCGAACATCGACGAAAGGAACCTGCCCTACACGCTCGCAGGCCTCGTGCACGACTACCTCTACGGCTCGGAGAAACTTCCGAAAGACGTGGCGGACGACATCTTCCGGGGGACGATGCGCGACGCCGGGATTCCGCGCCGCAAGGCGAGCTTCGCCGAATGGCTCGTGGAGCATTTCGCGGGCGGGCACTACGGCAAGAGGCACGACCGGAACGGCATCCGCTTCTACGGAAAGCTGAAAATCGTCCGCAACCCGGACGCCCTGAAAGGACCGACCGTGGGCGAGGTGTTCGGGTGAACGGAGGATAGGAAACGCATGATGATACCAAGATATTTCGACTTCAAGGAGCTGGTCCATACGGGCACCTGGCTCCCGAATGCGCCGACGTGGAAGCAGGTAAACAACCTGCGACTGCTCGGTTTCTTTCTCGACAGCGTGCGCGAGGAATACGGGCATCCGATAAGGGTGAACTCCGGCTTCCGATCGGCGGAGGTGAACGCGAAGGTGGGCGGGGCGAAGAACTCTGCGCACCTGGAAGGCCTCGCCGCGGACATCGTGCCGTCCTACATCACGCAGGGGGAACTGGGGAATCTGCTCGGCGTCCTGGAACGGGCGGTCGGCCAGACCGTCCTTGTCGGGAACGCCCAGGTAGCCATCGACCAGCTCATCGTCTATTGCAAGACGCCGAAGGACCTGTCTTCGGGCATCCGCTTCTTCCACGTGGGCGTCTCCATCGACGGGAATCCCAGGAGACAGGTGCTGTGGAAGTGAGGGTGGAAAACGCAATGGAAAGATTGCGCCGCCGCGACTACGTTATCCGTGGCGAGACGCCCGCACAGAAGAACTCGCAGACGTTCAACGCGCATACGCGAACGATGGTGAAGAGCCCGCAGTTCCGCCGCTGGCGGGATTCGGCATTGATGCAGCTCCTGGCGCAGGGAATCCCGGAAAGGCCGTATCCGTATGCGGAAATCGAAATCCTGTTTGTCCACTCGGACTTTCGGAGGCGGGACGGGGACAACCAGCTTTCGGGCGTGCAGGACCTGCTCGTGAAGGCGGGCGTCATCGAGGACGACTGCTGGACGCGCATCGGCACGCCCCGCGTCTCCCACGCCGTCGGGAGGGAGTCGCGCTGCGAAATCCGGGTGTTCGAGGTCGCACCGGCGGACTGGAAATCCGAAATGGAAAAGGCGAAAGTGTGTAAAAAATGTGTCGTCTTCGTCTAGCCTTAGAGCCGCTTGACATCCGTCTATTATACTAAATTAATCATCCGGCTATGAATGGTTTAAAAAAAACAGGCTCCTTTCGGAGCCTTATCGGGGTAGCCAGATTGCTCCGCGTCACGTTGTTCCGCTCCGTCCCTTCGGGACCGCCCGCGTTGCGTTCGGCGCAAAAGTCGCTTTCCGTTCGCTTCGCTCACCGCGCTTTTGTCGAACTCCGTTCTCATCCGGCTATGAAATGTTTGCAAAAAAACAGGCTCCTTTCGGAGCCTTATCGGGGTAGCCAGATTCGAACTGACGACATTCTGCTCCCAAAGCAGACGCTCTACCAGGCTGAGCTACACCCCGTAGCGCTTCAAAATATAGAAAAAGATTGCGGCTTTTGAATGGTTTCAATCCGAAAATCGGTTTCCGCCTAGCGTTTCGGACGCGTTTAATTTATTTTTAACGAAAAAGAGGTTTTATGAACGAGGAACGTCGGAAGCTTCGCGATGAAGTCTATACGCAGATGATGATGGCGCAGGCGCGCCTTTCAAAAGACGCCAATACGCAGATGGGTGCGGTTCTCGTTTCGGGCGATGGGCGCGTTCTCAGCACGGGCTACAACGGTGCACCGGCGAGCTTTGACGATTCGACGATTCCCTACACGCGGGAAAATCGGCGGCTTGCTTACGACCTGCTCGAAGCGGATTCTGGAAAACTCGTTTCGCATCACGAGTTCGAGGTGAACAAGTATCCGTTCATGGTCCATGCGGAAATCAATGCGCTGCACTATGCGCGCGGCAAGGTTCCGCCCGGTTCGAAACTCTACGTCATCGGGTTCCCTTGCGAACGCTGCGCCTTGGAAATCGCTCTTTCGGGCGTCGCCGAGGTCTTTGTGACGAAGGACGATTACGATGCGAATTCAACGCTCAACAACAGCCGGGACACGGCTTTCTATATGTTCGCCCAGGCGGGAATCATCGTCACGATCTGCGGCAAGCGTTTAAAGCCTGTCATTTCGACGGTGAAGAACGCTTAGCGGATTCCGCGTCGTTTGCAAAAAAGGCTTCGCGCGAGCGAAGCCTTTCCTGTCTAAAAATTCCGGGTTATTCGAACGGGACCAGTTCAACACGGCGGTTCGCTTCGCGACCGGAACGGCTCTTGTTGTCCGCAACGGGACGGCTGGAACCGTAACCGACTGCGCGGACGCGGGATTCTTCAATGCCTTTCTTGATAAAGTAACCGGTGACAGCCTGGGCGCGCTTTTCGGAAAGCTGCTGATTGTAGTCGGACGTTCCGACTTCGTCCGTGTGGCCTTGGACTTCGAGTTTCGCCTGCGGGTGTTTTTTCATCAGCCGGATGATGTCGTCGAGCGTTCCGTAGCTGCTCTTCACGAGCGTTGCCGAATTGCGCTTGAAGCGGATTCCCTTGCGAAGTTCACTCAGATCCTCTTTCTTGTTTACGGGGCAGCCGACCTTGTCGATTCGGACTCCGGGAAGCGTATTCGGGCACTGGTCGATAGCGTCCGGCACACCGTCCTTGTCGGAGTCGAGGATGCATCCCGTAGAATCGACGACGGAATTTGCGGGCGTATTCGGGCACTTGTCCTGGGAATCGGGAACGCCGTCCTTGTCCGAATCG
>JBNMGX010000079.1:0-8216 GCA_050872465.1 Hallerella sp. | reverse complement strand
CTACGACTATTACCAGCCTGAAGCCTATATCGTCCACACGGATACGTATATCGAAAAGGACGCTTCGATCAACGATGAAATCGACAAGCTCCGCTTGCGGGCGACTTCGAATCTCTTGACCCGGCGCGATACGATTATCGTGGCGAGCGTGAGCTGCATTTACGGTCTGGGTTCCCCGAAGGAATATTTTGAATTGATGGTCCGCTTGAAAGTGGGAGAGAGCCGGGAACGCGACCAGATTTTGATGGAGCTGGTGCATATTCAATACCAGCGGAATGACTTTGCGCTTGAACGCGGATCGTTTCGTGTCCGCGGCGACGTGATTGAAGTTTACCCGAGCTACGACGATGTGGGAATCCGCATCGAACTTTTTGGCGACGAAGTGGATAGAATCTGCCGATTCGACCTGTTGACGGGAGACGCCAAGGAAGAGCTGAAGGATGTCCGCATCGCTCCGGCAAAGCATTTCGTGACGCGTGAAGATTCTCGGGAGCGTATTGCGCAGGATATCGAACGGGAACTTTCCGCAAGGCTTGAACAATTGACAAAGGAAGAGGCGGCGTTCCGCAAGGCGGGAAATGTTTCCGAAGCGGATTCTCGGGTTCTCGCGCGTGCGCGCCTGGAAAGCCGTACCCGTTACGACATGGAGATGATTCGGGCGACGGGAATCTGTTCCGGCATCGAGAATTATTCGCGGATCGTGGAAGAGAGAATGCCCGGGACGCGGCCTTTTACGCTGCTCGACTATTTTGGTGATGATTGGCTTTTGATGATTGACGAAAGCCATGTGAGCGTCCCGCAGATAGGCGGAATGTCCGAGGGCGACAAGTCGCGCAAGACGAACCTTGTACAATATGGATTCCGCTTGCCGTGTGCGCTGGACAACCGCCCGATGAATTTTGACGAATTCGAATCGGTCTATCCGAACCAGGTACTTTTTGTGAGTGCGACTCCCGGAGACTATGAACTGGAAAAGACCGGTGGCGCTGTTGTCGAACAAATTAACCGCCCGACGGGACTTCTCGACCCGAAAATCGAGCTGTATCCGGTCAAAGGGCAGATGGATGTTTTGCTGAAGCGCATCTCGGAGGTGACTGCTCGGGGCGAACGCATTCTCGTGACGACGCTTACCAAGAAAATGGCACAGGATCTAACGGACTTTTTGACTTCGGTGAATGTCAAGGCCCGCTATCTGCACAGCGAAATCAAAACGCTCGAACGCCACCAGCTGTTGCGCGGACTTCGCAAGGGCGATTTCGATGTTCTGGTCGGAATCAACCTGCTTCGCGAAGGCTTGGACCTTCCGGAGGTTTCCCTGGTAGCCATTCTCGATGCGGACAAGGAAGGTTTCCTGCGCAATTACCGCAGCCTGATCCAGACGATGGGACGGGCTAGTCGCAATGTAAACGGAACGGTGATTCTCTTTGCCGATGTAATGACGGAAAGCTTGGAAAAAGCCTTGGCGGAAACTCGCCGCAGACGGCAAGTCCAGGAGATTTTCAACGAGGAGCACGGAATCGTTCCGAGGTCTGTCAGCCGCAAACTCGAAGATGATTTGGAAGTTGCGGATCCGCTCGGCGACATTATGAACAAGGGACGAAAATCGAAAAAATCCAAGTCGGTTGCCGCGCCTCTTGAAGCGGATATGTCCGATGAAAACGCTCCGATCGAAGAGCTTGAAGCCAAAATGAAAGCGGCTGCGGCACGGCTGGATTTCGAGGAGGCGGCACGCTTGCGTGACATCATCCGGGAAAAGGGGTGAAATTGCTAGCAAGAGGAATCAGGAGACAGGAATTCGGAATTAGGAATGCGGAATTGACGTTTTAGCGAACTGTAAGTTGTCAGGAATCAGTTGTTTGAGGGAAGCGGGCGTCTGAGCTTAGTGAATAGTTGCTAGTTATTAGTTAATAGTTGAGTGTTGAGGAATCAGGAAGCAGAAAGCAGGATTCAGTGGGATACGGGACACGCTAAACGGGATGAGGGATATCAGAGCGGACTTTTACTTCAAGCGGTCATCCTGAAGGAATGGCAGAGTTTAGTGAATAGTCGATAGTTAGGAGTTAAGAGAAATCTGTTCATTTCAACTCCCCGCGTCCCGTGTTCCGCCAAACTCGTCCCGAAAACTTAAATGTCCGCAGTTCTAAGCTCTAAGATCTCTAAACTAAGCTCTGATTATCAGGCTTAGCTCGGCAAGCTCGCTAACCTGTCATTGCCGTTCTTTGCAACATGTCATTGTCGGGCATGGACCCGGTATCTCTTATCTGAAAGGAGATTCCCCGGTCAAGCCGGGGAATGACAGTGCGCGGAAACAGTTCGCTTGGAAATCCCGTGTCCCTCGTACCGCTTCCCTGAATTAATTGTCTGCGGCTTCAAACCTTTCCTGTTAAAATCCATCGCCTTATTCCGCTCCGCTTGTTCTCCCGAATCAGATTTTTTAGATTTAATCACGAAACAAATTAGGAGATTCAAAATGCTGAAAAAACTTTCTGGTTTCGAAGGAATCAAGGGACCGGTCGTTACAATCGTGATGGACGGTGTCGGTTATAGCCCGAAGGAAGAGGGCAATGCGGTTGCGCAGGCTCGGAAACCGTTGCTTGACCATTTGATGCAGAAGTATAGCCATGTACTTTTGAAAGCGCACGGAACGGCTGTCGGGATGCCGAGCGATGCGGACATGGGAAACTCGGAAGTCGGGCATAACGCAATCGGCGCGGGACAGGTCTATGAACAGGGGGCGGCTCTTGTCGCGAAGTCCATCCAGACAGGTGAAATTTTCAAGCGCGATGCGTGGAAGGAAATTGCGGAAAATGTCCGCGAAAAGAACAGCACGCTTCACTTTATCGGGCTTTTCAGCGATGGCAATGTCCATTCGAACATCGAACATTTGAAAGCGATGATCGCCGAAGCCAAGAAGGAAAGCGTCAAGCGGGTTCGCATCCATGTCCTTCTCGACGGTCGCGATGTGCCGGAAACTTCTGCGCTCGATTACGTCGGACCGTTTGAAAAGTTCCTCGACGATCTGCGCTCTCCGGAGTTCGATGTCTGCATCGCTTCGGGAGGCGGACGCATGAAAATCACGATGGACCGCTACAATGCGAACTGGAAGATGGTGGAACTCGGCTGGAAAACGCACGTACTTGGCGAAGGGCGGTTCTTCGCAAATACGACGGAAGCCATCAACACGCTTCGCGCCGAGACCAAGGCTATAGACCAGGACCTTCCGCCGTTTGTCATCGCAAAGGATGGAGAACCGGTCGGGACTATCCAGGACGGCGATTCGGTCGTCTATTTCAACTTCCGCGGAGACCGTGCAATCGAAATTACGCGCGCATTCGAAGAAGAGCATTTTGTGGAATTTGACCGGGTGCGCTTCCCGAAGGTGGAATATGCGGGAATGCTCCAGTATGACGGAGACCTAAAACTTCCGAAACGTTTCCTCGTTCCGCCTCCCGCAATCGAAAATACAAGCGGAGAATGGTTCAGCGCTGCGGGCCTCAAGCAGTTCGCCTGTTCGGAAACGCAAAAGTATGGACATGTCACCTACTTCTGGAACGGCAACCGCTCCAACAAGTTCGACGGGGAAACCTATCTGGAAATCCCGTCAGACGTGGTTCCGTTTGAACAGCGCCCGTGGATGAAGTCTGCGGAAATCACCGATGCGATGATCGAAGCGGTAAAGAGCGGCAAGTACAACACGCTTCGCTGCAATTTCCCGAACGGCGATATGGTCGGCCATACGGGAAGTCTCCGTGCGGCGACGATGGCTGTGGAAGCGGTGGATTTGGCCTTGGCGCGCTTCCTCCCGGTACTCGATGCGGTGGGCGGTGTCGCTCTCATTACAGCGGATCACGGCAATGCGGACGAAATGTACGATGTCGACAAGAAGACCGGGCTTCCGAAAACGAACAAGGACGGTTCGATCAAGGCGAAAACATCTCATACGCTGAATCCGGTTCCGTGCATTCTCTATGATAATGTAACAGGCGGTCGCCTTTCCCTGAAGGCCGGCAACTGGGGACTTTCGAACCTGGCCGCGACAACGGCGAACCTTCTCGGCTTTGAAAAACACGAAGCCTGGGACGATTCGATGTTGGTCATCAAGTAGGTAAGCGAGCGTCGCTTTGCTCCGAAGAACAAGAAGTCCCGGCTTCTAGAACTTTAGCAAGAGTTGCAGGTCGCGTAGCTTCCCGCCAACTCTAGGCAAAAGTTCTCGTTCGAGGCGCCGAATCGGGTTCGGCTTAGCCGACAAGTCGGCTTTTCTCACGAGAATCCTGGGACGATTCGATGTTGGTCATCAAGTAGGTAAGCGAGCGTCGCTGAAAAGTCTAACAGGAACGCCGGAAAGTTTCCGGCTTTTCTGTTTTTTATCGGTAAAATGGGGGATGCGATAAATTCATCTTCCTGGATGGATTTTTTCCCAAAAATTTGTGTATTTTCAGAAAAAAGGAAAAGGTCGTTTTATGAACTTGAAAAAACTCTTGATGGCAGCGGGTCTCGTTTCGTCGTTCGGTCTGGTCGCTTGCGGAAGCGATTCTTCTTCCGGTTCTTCACCGGAGGATTCTTCGAGCAGCAGCGCGGCTCTGCCGATTGTCCTTCCGGAAACAAATGCGGATACCCTGATTGAAATTTCAAATTTCAAGCCAGCCTATGCGAATGCATCGGAATTGAAGTTTAACGGCAACATCGGAATTAATTGGGCTGCCGATACGGCGATTTACATCGATTCGGTTTCCCTGTTGCTTGGGGACGCAAACGGATTTCCGCTTGCGGCAAACTTCACCATGGAAACTGTGGACTATTCCCAGAGGCAAAGCCTTTCGATTGGCAAGGAACTCAAACCTGTTGTCGATCTGGCTTCCTTTACGGATTGCGGGACGCTTGTCGCTTACCTGATTGTCTATGCGCATCACGATGCCGGGCCGATTATCGCCAAGGATTCGACGACGTTTGAAAAAACGTGCCCCGTCGAGGAATCGAGCAGTTCTGCGGCGGAAGTTCCGCAGCTGACGGCTTGGAAGGTGACGCTTTCGACGCAGGCGACCGAACGGAACGCCATCGATCTGGATTCCAAAGAGACATATTTTGCTGCAGACAGAGACGCTAACGCTGCGACAATCGACATTTACCTTGGACGGGAAAATCGCGAAGCGGCTCTTTTCACCAATGCTTCCCTGGGTGCGGCTGGCGCATCGAAAATCGGTGAAGAAGAAAAGAGCGGTTTAAATTATGCGGACAATCCGGCTTCGGCGAAGATGAATGATTTCCGTTATAATGAAAGCAAGCTGGCGGATGCGGCGACAGACTTTGAAATGATAACCTCCTATGTCGTCATCACTCCCGAATTTGACGCTTCGACCGGCAAGGGATTCTTTGTCGTTCTTCCCGCGTTGCCGAAAAATATCGGAACATCGGATTATTCCATCGACTTGATCGTGCTGGGAAATTGGGATTAACTTGTTCTGACGTCTTGGAAAGGCTCTCCACTCGGGGGAGTCTTTTTTGTTCTAAGTGATGCCGATTGTGGCGAAAATTTCAATGGAAAACATTTGGCGAATTACGCTTCTCACAAATCCGGATTGCTGCAATCTGCATTGCAGGCTTTGCTTTCTGCAACAACGGAAGAAGCCTTTCGGAATGGGAGAAATGCCGTGGGAAATTGCGGAAAAGGCGGTTCGAAAATATGCGCAGCACGGACTTCGCGAAGTGATTCCGAGTACGATGGGCGAACCGTTACTTTATTCGCAATTTGGAAAACTGGAACGACTGGTTTCGGAACTAGGATTGAAACTGAACATCACCACGAACGGAACATTTCCGTTAAAAGGCGCGGAACGCTTTGCGCGTGAACTGCTCCCGATTTCAAGCGACATCAAGGTGAGCTGCTGGGGCGTGAAAAAATCCAGCTGGAAAACTTTAAGTCCGGGCATGGATGTCGAAGCTTATCTGAAAAATCTAGGAACGCTTGTCCGTGTTCGTCGGGAACTTTCAAGTTCGGAGATTCCCTTGTCTTCGCTTTCCCTGCAAATGACGGTTACCAGGACGAATCGCGGGGAAGTGCCGCAGGTTTTGGAACTCGCCGCGGCCTTGGGATTTGACCGTGTCAAGCTGAATCGGGCGGTTTTTCTCTCTAACGCAAAGCGATGCGATGAAGAGCTTTCCCCAGATGATTTTTTCCCTGCCTCTGCTACGCAAGGTTTTCCCGTTCGTGTCGAGGGAACTTTTCTGCGCCAGGCTGAACGGACGATTCTTTTTGAAAAATGCCCTTTTTCGGGGCGGGAACTTTGGATCCTTCCCGACGGATCGACGGAACCTTGCCCGGATCCGGAGTATCGCTATGGAATCCATAATGCGGAAAATCGTTGCGAAAGATGCCTGCTGTTTCCTCGAAACACTTTTTCGGAGGGTTGAAATTGTTCTATTATTTGAGTAGGCTTATTTAACAGCCTGGATAAATTATGAAAAGCATCTATGTTGGAAATCTCCCCTTTGCGTTTCGTGACGCGGACCTCGCTAAACTGTTCGAGGATTTCGGCGAAATCAAGAGCGCAAAGATTATCATGGACCGCGATACCGGTCGCAGCAAGGGCTTCGGATTCGTTGAAATCGAAGATGACGGCGTTGCGGCAAATGCGGTTGAACAGCTGAACGGCAAGGATGTCGGCGGTCGCGCTCTCCGAGTCAACGAAGCTCGTCCGCGTGAAGCCCGCCCTCGCCGCTTCTAATTGAAAACAAACTAATTCTTATTTTGGGTCGCAGTCCGTGCGGCCTTTTTTGTTGCAACCTTTTTATGAGGCGTTCGGAAAAGAGAAGCGTCTATGCGGGAGGGAAGAACAGGTAGGCGATGAAAATTGCCGCGATGACGCCTGCGATGTCCGCTGCGAGCGCGCATACAATCGAATGGCGTGTCTTCTTGATGCCGACCGCTCCGAAGTAAACCGCGATGATGTAAAAAGTCGTGTCGGCTGCTCCCTGGAAAATGCAGCTGAGATGCCCGACGAAGCTGTCCGGACCGTAGGTTTTCATCGTATCGATCATCATGCCGCGCGCTCCGCTGCCGGAAAGGGGCTTCATGATGGCGGTCGGGAGGGCCGGGATGATGTCGCCCGGGATGCCGAGCCAGGTGAAGACATGGGCGACTCCGTTCATGATAAAGTCCATCGCTCCGCTGGTGCGGAACGCGGCGATGCCCACCAGAATGGCGACGAGATAGGGGATGACCATGACCGCGGTCTGGAAGCCTTCCTTGGCGCCTTCGACGAACGCTTCGAATGCCTGGACTTTTTTATAGACGGCAAGCCCTAGGAAGGCGATGATGATTCCGAACAGGACGATTCCGCTCACAAGGAGGCTTTTCGCTCCGAGTTCTTCGGCGGTCATGCGCGAAAAGTAAACGAGCGTTCCCATGACGGCGCCGGTAAGGCCTAGAAGCCAGGCGATCGCGACAGGATTTTTCAACTCGACTTTCTGAAAGAAGCTGGTGACGATAAGCCCGACCAGCGTACTGAAAAATGTCGCGAGAAGAAGCGGCAGAAAAATGTCGGATGGATTGGCCGCTCCGAGCTGGGCGCGGTAAGTCATGATGCTCACTGGGATGAGCGTGAGGCCGCTCGCGTTGAGGACTAGGAAGAGAATTTGGGCGTCGCTCGCCGTTTCCTTGTTCGGGTTCAAGTCCTGCAATTCCTTCATCGCCTTGAGGCCCATCGGGGTTGCCGCATTGTCGAGCCCGAGCATGTTCGCCGAAAGGTTCATCAGGATGGTTCCCTTGACGGGATGCCCTTTGGGAATCGACGGAAAGAGCCTTGAAAACAGCGGGTCGATAAGCTTTGCAAGGATCTGAATCGCTCCGGCTTTTTCTCCGATTTTCAAGATGCCCAGCCACAGCGAAAGAATCCCAGTCAGTCCGAGCGAAATTTCAAACGCTGTCTTGGACATGGAAAACATGCCTTGGATCGTGTCGTTGAAAATGCCCGTTTCTCCGTAGGCGAAGCACTTGATGGCGCAGGCGAGAAACGCTCCGAAAAAGAAGAGAAGCCAGATGACGTTCAGAACCATTTCCTAGCGTCTCCGGTTTGCCATCTCTTTCTTGAGAATGTCCATCACCTGGCCGATTTCCGCGGGAGCTTCGAAAATCGGGTTCGCGTATCGGGAAGTGATTCCTTCAAGTTCTTTCTTATGATAGGCGACCTTGAACTCGGTGAACTTCAGACCGTGTGCCG
>JBNMGX010000078.1:0-8234 GCA_050872465.1 Hallerella sp. | reverse complement strand
TTTTTTTTTCTTATGTTTTGTTGTGCGGCTATTTTATGGATACTGCTCGGAGACATACGAAATGAAAAATTTTCTAAACCCTTGGAGCGAGACGCTCGTCTTTATCGGTGCAGGGGCGACAGCATCGCTCGGAATGCCGCAGACCGATACGCAGTCCAAGTTTTTTAGAAAGCTCGCCGCTTCGGAAAACCGCTTGCCGTTACCGAAGATTTTTCTTGGCTTTGATGAAAAAGACCTTTTGCAAATGGAAAATTTCCTAGCCATTTTGGGAGACGGCAAGTGTCTAGACGATGATCGCTTTTCCGTTTCGGAATCGGAACTCGCCGCAGCGAAAAAAGCCTTTCGGTTGCCTGCTTCCGATAGCATTTACCGAAATCGCATTCGGGAACTTCGCGATGAATACGACTGGATTGGACTTAAGGCGGTCATCGGAATTTGTCCGCAGCATAAAATTCGTGACAATCTCGTCCGCGATATTTACACGCTTCTCGACAAGAAAATCTCCGCACATCAGGGAATCAAGGTCGCCTTTCAGAACGGAGAAGAATTTATCGTCGAATCGAGCCGTCTCTTGAAAGTGCGCAACTGTCTGGTTCTCTTTACCAACATTCTTTTTGCAAATGCCTGGTATCGGCTTTCGAAAGGGAAATGCGCGTTGGATTTTGCCAAGTATGTCGCTTTAGCCGAAACACTTTCCCGGATGATGCAAAGGGAAGGCGCAAGGCTTTGCTCGGAAGGGTGCGATTTCAGCTTTCCCGCATTTTACCGCTTTAGCTATTCGGTCGTTTCCCTCAACTTTGAAACGGTCTTTCTGTGGCTGCTTTTCAATGCGCATCGGAAAGCCAACCAAAGCGGGTTCTTTTTGTCGCGCACCGCCCAGGCGATGAAGCTCTGGCTTGATTTCGGGATCCCGAGCAAGAGCCGAAAGATAAAGACAGATGCAGCTGCGCGGGAACCTTCGAATTTTTCGTATTCGGTGAGCGAAACCGCCATCTTTCGCGGTAATGAATGTTTTGCGCAGGGTGCGCCTGTCGGGCGCATTGGAAAATTCCTGTTTGCGCATGGATGCTCTCTCTGGAGGGAATGCCCGGTGTGTGGACGGATGATGTATTACCTGGGTGACCGTTGGGGCTTTTCGGATGCCCATGCGAATGCGCCGCTGCCGATTCCTCTTTTTGAAAACGACGATTTCAACCGGACGGAAAAGGAGAAAAAATGGCGGAAAGAAAAGTTGCATTTTGATTCGCTGGAATGCGTTTCTTGTGGAGCGGAAACCTTTGCGAGTTCCGCGCCGATGGTCATGCAGACGATGGTGAAGGGGAATCCCACGTCGTTTTTGGAAGAGGTCCAGCGCGAAAGCCGCGTGTTGATGGACAAGGCGCGCCACTTTGTATTGCTTGGTTACCAACTTCCGTCTGATGATTCGCTTTGGGTGGAGACTTTCGCGGAAACAGTCCGTTACCGGATGTGCTCGGAGGCAAAAGCCTATTGCACGGTTGTCGTCGGATTCAAGGGCGAAGAGCGTTTTCTCTACGGGGCGGAAATGCTCGCCTATGTGGATGCGCATCGCAAGGAAAAGGATGCGGACGCTTACGGTGTGACGGCAATCGACAATGCGGTTTCCATTTTTGGCAGGGAACAGGTTCGCGCCTATACCGGCGGAATCCCGAATGTCTTTGGCAGCTGCACGGAATCCGAAATCGGGGAAGTTTTCTTTCCGACGGATTTTGTGGACTGGAATGGGACGAGGCTTGAAAAGTGAATTCCAGACAAATCAAAGGAGAAAAGATGGACTATTTTATCAAGGCGGTTGTGGCGGAACTCTCGGAATCGTCTGACAAAAAATGTCGATTCCGCATAAAGGGAACAGAAGGCTTTCTTGCGAAAAAGGAGGCGTTCCTGTCGGACAATGGGGCGGAAAGCAATCTGTTTCTAAATGGGAATGGAAACGAAAATTCGCTTGTGCGGAATGCGTTGCAGCTGCGGGCGGATACGAAGATTGAATTTTCGGAATGTTCCGATTTCGAAAGGAGACTTTTGCTCACGGCACTCGTAGAACATAAAAGGATTTTGCTTGAAATCAACGGGTGCGAAGAAGACTTTTTAAATTCGGCACATGATTCCGAACGGGGAAGAGTCCTGCGTTTGGGACCGAAGGCTTATTCCATTTCAATTCTCTCGGGGGAAAAATGGGCTTATATGACAAAAGGGGGCTGAAAACAGGCCCCTTTCTGTTTATATGACGCCTGATTTGGGCATGGACAAAATGACAATGGAAAATCCATAATGGATAAACTTTTGCGATTCGTTGGGTATAATTTTATAAATGGACGATGAGGTCCAATGGTAGTGGGGTGGTGCCCGCTGTTATTATAAAAAGAGGATGTGGAATGTTTGAGAAGAGTTTAAAGTCTTTGGTGGCTTTTTCTGCCGCAATCACTGCCGCGGTCGCCATTTCTGCGACGCCTGCTTTTAGCGTTACAAGCGAAACCTTGAATGGCCGCAACATGCTTGTGTATGCGCCGTCGGGGATCGAAAAGAACCGCCCGCTCATTATCCAGATGCACGGCATGAACCAGGATGCCAAATACCAGCACGATGCGGCCAAGTGGGAAGAGATTGCCGATACGGCGCGCTTTGTGGTCGTGTTCCCGAATGGCGAAAACAAGTCCTGGGATATTTCGGGCGACAAGGACGTCAACTTTTTAAAGAACATCATCAGCTCGATGAGTACAAAGTACGGTATCGACAAGAACCGCGTTTACGTTTCGGGCTTTTCGATGGGCGGCATGATGAGCTACCATGCGGCAAACAAGATGGGCGACATGATTGCGGCGATTGCGCCGTGCTCCGGTTACCCCATCGGAAATCCGGCCCCTGCGAGCAAGCGCATGATGCCGATTATCCACACGCACGGTACAAGCGATGATGTGGTAAACTACAACAGCGGCGTAAGCTACTTAAAGCGCTGGGTGGAGTACGAAGGCTGTTCCAGTGCTTCCGAAAAGATTTCTCCGTATCCGGCGGGGCGCACGGGTTCTGCGGCTACGCTCGAAAAATGGACGGGTTGCAAGGGCGATAGCGAAATTCGCCTCATGAGCATTGCGGGCAAGGGTCACTGGTACTCGATGGACCTCGCGAGCGTCAATACTTCTGACGAAATCTGGAATTTTGTAAAACGTTTTTCTCTCAACGGAGCGGAGGCGGAAACGCCTGCCGAGCCGCCTTTTGTCGAACCCACGAACCGCGACAGCATTTACAACGGCGGGTTCGATTCAACTGCAAACGCCTGGACCTTGCAGACGCACGGGAACGCGAGTGCGATTGGCACCGTTAAGGACGGTAAGTACGAAATCGACATTGCGTCTGTGGGTACCGAACCGTATACGGTGCAGCTGATCCAGCACAACTTGCATTTGGAAAAGGGCCAGTGGTACGAAGTGAGCTTTGACGCGAGCGCCGCTGCGGCCCGTACGCTCGAAGTGAACGTCGAACAGCATGAGGACCCGTGGGCAAGTTACCTTGCCGAAAAGCAGAATTTTGAATTGGGAACCGAAGCGAAAAATTACAGCCTCAAGTTCCAGATGACCGCGGCGACGGATACCAATGCGCGCCTCAGTTTTAATGCCGGCACCTCGACCATAAAACTAGCGCTTGACAACGTGAAGATCCAAAAAATCGAGGCTCCCGCCGAAGATCCGGCTTACATAACCGCAGGCCTCCAGTTCAATTATTATGAAAAAACGGATTACGAAATCTTTAGCTTGAACGGAAATTATCTCGGCAAGGTTTCGGCAACGAGTGTTGATGAAATGAAAAAGCTTGCAAAAAAGTTTGTTCGTACTTCGGGTGTATACCTGGTCAAGGCCGCAAACAGCGCTGGAACGAAATTCTCTCGGATGGGTTGGACCACAAAAGAGTGAAAAAATGAAAAGTTCTAAGAAATTTGGTTTAACGGGTGCGGTCCTTGCCGCGTCTCTCGGGCTTGCCGCACAGGCGAGCGCGAATGCCGACAGTCTCGTGCTGACGCCGCCCATGGGCTGGAACAGCTGGAATGTATTCCACGAAAACATTAACGAAAACCAGATCAAGGAAATCGCCGACGCCATGGTCTCTTCGGGCTTGCGCGATGCCGGCTATATCTACTTGAACTTGGACGACAACTGGATGGACACCAAGCGCGATGCGAATGGCGCCTTGACGCACAATCCGAAAACGTTCCCGAGTGGCATGAAGTCCCTTGCCGATTACGTTCACAAGAAGGGCTTAAAGTTCGGCCTTTACGGGGACCGCGGTAAACGTACCTGCCATCATTACAACTCCAAATGGACAAGCGAAAGCGGCTCCTACATGCATGAAGAAGTGGACGCCAAGGCTTTTGCCAGCTGGGGCGTAGACTACCTCAAGTATGACAACTGTGATCCGGGTTCCAACGACCAGGAAGCGGATTACACCCGCATGTCCAAGGCCCTCCGCAATTCGGGCCGCGACATCGTCTTTAGCATTTGCATGTGGGAATACAAGGATTGGATGCCGAAGATTGCGAACCTTTGGCGCACCACTTTTGATATCGGCCCCGAATGGATTTCTACTTCCTGGTACCGCGGCATCTATGAAATTATCGATGCCAACAACAAGTACTGGGAAATTGCAAAGCCTGGCCACTGGAATGACCCGGACATGCTGGAAGTGGACAACAGCAAGCTGAGCTACGAAGAGCAGAAGTCCCAGATGACCATGTGGTCCATTATGGCGGCTCCCATCATGATCAGTTCCGATGTCCGCAAAATGTCGACCCAGGTCAAGGAACTTTACATCAACAAGGACATGATTGCCATTAACCAGGATTCCCTGGGCGTGCAGGGTCATCGCATTTCCAACACCGACGGAAAGCAAATCTGGACGAAGCCCTTGAAGAATGGCGACCTTGCGGTTGCTCTCCTCAACAACAACAATTCTACCCAGACCATCGAATGCAATTTTGCAGACATTGGCGTGCAGGGCGAAGTAGAAGTCCGCGATGCCTGGCAGAAAAAGGATCTTGGCGCAAGGTCTAGCGTTTCCGCCGAAGTTCCGGCCCACGGCTCGGTGCTTCTGCGCTTGATTCTGAAACCGGTTCCGCGCGCTCCGTTCAAGGAACTCGTAATTCCGGGCAAGATTGAAATGGAAGACTTCGACGTGAATGGCGTCGGCGCTGGCAACACGACCTACAACGACATGGATGCCGAAAACCGCGGCACCAGCGATTACCGCAAGGGTACGGGCGTCGACATTTACGAACAGGATGATGGCCGCATTGTCATTGGCTACAACCAGGTGGGCGACTGGCTGGAATACACCGTGAATGTCGCAGAAACTGGTGAGTACACCATGAGCGCCTCTGTCGCTTCGGCCAATGAAACTTCGAGCTTCAAGCTCGCGATGGATGGCAAGGACATTACCGAAGAAATCGCGGTGCCCAAGGGTGAAGGCGATGACAACTACGACGATTACAAGATTGTAACCGCGAAGGTGAACCTGACCAAGGGCGAACACATTATGCGCTTTATCGTAACGGGCGACTGGATGGATATCGACTACATCGAATTCAAGAGCGGCGATGAAAATCCGTCTGCGATTAAGCTTGGCGCGGTGAACCCGGTGGCAGCCCTGCAGTACAACGTGTTCTCGGCGACGGGCAAGCTGATGGGCCGCGTCGATGTGGTGGGCCGTAGCCTTGCCACAAGCCTCAAGAATGCGGGCTTTGTAAACGGCATTTACGTGGTGCGCGGCGTGAACAGCCACAAGACCATGCGCGTGCAGGTCAAGTAACACTCTTGACAAAACGTCAATCACGGATTCTCATCGTCAAGTAAATCCATTCGCGGCGGAAAACAACAAAAAAATCCCCGGGAAACGAATCCCGGGGACGGTCAAGTTTCTAGCTTGTTGTTTCCAAGCACGAAAAGGACTTGGCGATGAGTCTCAGACTAGAACAAAGATACAAACTTCAGGTGCTGCGCGAGGTGAAAGTCCCGCCCAGACACATAGCAACACTGCTTGGCATCCACAAATTCACGGTCTACAGGGAAATCAACAGGGGCGGCGGACCCTTACGCTACGACCCAGAGACGTCGCAGGAAAGGGCGGAGACGCTTGCCTCAACAAGCCACAGGCACTGCACCTATGGCGAAAACGACTGGAAAGCCGTTGACGAGAAAATCAGGGAGGACCTGTCCTCCGATCAGGTGAACGGACGCATGAAACTCGATGGGATGGGCGTCCCTGGCGTCACGACGAATACAGGCACGTGAACGCCGACAAGGAGCTCAATGCGCACCTGCGGCACGGAAGGAAGCCCTACCGCAAGCGCAAGGAACAGAAGGACAGGCGCGGGCAAATCGTGGGTCAGGTGTCCATCGACGAGCGCCCCGCCATAGTTGACAAGAAGAGCCGCATAGGCGACATGAGATAGACCTCATCAATAGTGCGGGCCATGCCGAGATAGCGGCGGCCCTCGGCGTGGGCACTACTTCGCCCACCCCTACCACTCCTGGGAGCGCGGGGCGAACGAGAACATGAACGGCTTCATACGCCAATACTTGCCGAAAAAAAGTGTCGTTCAAGGGGATATCGCCGCAGAAAGCACGCTGGATACAGGACAAACTGAACAACAGGCCCCGGAAAAGGCTTGATTTCATGACCCCTTTAGAGTATATTTATATGCAAGTTAAACGGCAGATCTGAGTCGCATTAGCGAAAAAAATCCGCCTATCCTTTATTTGGTCTTTTCCCTATTTTTGGCGAGAAGCTTTTTTGCGAAAAAGAAAAGGGCTATCGCGGGATGTTACTGCTTGTTGTTGGTCGGTGTCGTAGCTTCTATTTGTGAACCTTTAATTGATTATCTATCGCTGTTTCAGAATACAAGTTGGACGGAATTCAAAAGCTTTGTTGTGGAAGAGGAATATTTGAGTGTGGGGTGGTTGCTTCTTGTTGGTTGGCAAATATTTCGAAATTCTTTTTTTTGCTTTGTATCTACACAAATCCAAGCGTGTAAAAATTACGTTTGTAAACTAATCTCACTCCAGAAACAGTTGCAGTACCCGGTTCGGGAAGAGCTTCTTCAGTTCCGCGTCGAGGCGCCTTTTCGTTTCCCGGTAGCGGGAAATGTCAAAGGCGGAATCTTCTTTCGGGGCGATGGTCACATCGATTTCGTAGCTCGAACCCACATGGAAGAGCAGCACACGGATAAGCTTAAAAGACGGATCGAGGTTCGCCTGTACGACCTTTTCCGTGCGATTCCTGAGCGGCGCGTTCTGCGTCGTGCGACCGATCAGCGAAAAGAAAGAATGCGAAACGACCCGGATGGGTGACGGCAAGAGAAAAAGCGAAATGACGATGACGATCATCGAATCGCCGATGTAGTTGAGGAACGAAAGCGCTGAATCCTGGGGGACTATCGCCATGAGAATCAGCGCGATTCCCGTTCCGATGGTCACGAACGTGTCCATGTAGGCGGCGACGGTCTCGGACTTGAGAATGGGGCTTTCTCCGCTCGTCTTGTTGAGCTGGGCGCGATAGTAGAGCCAGACGCCTCCGCAGGCAAAGACCATGCCGACCGTATAGATGAAAAGCGGAACGATTTTCAACGGTTCCGCGTTCCCGCTTCCTTTTCGGACAAATTCCGCAATGTTTCCTGCGCCTTCAAAAATCGCATAGACGGTAATCGCAATGAGCAGAATCCCTTGCAACATCGCATAGACGTTTTCCACGCTATAGATGCCAAACGGATATTCTTCGCTTGTCGTGTCCCGCTTCCGGGTGATTCGGAGCGCGACGATAAAGCTTATTGCAGAAATTGCGCAGAGGCTCCCGTCGAGCGCGAGCGCATAGGAACTCGCAAAGTAGTAGCCGACCCAGCCGCAGATTCCCATCAGGATGTTGATCCAGATGCCGACCCGGAGCGTCCGCATTTCGATTTTCTTGTATTTGGCGGGTTCCTGTTTCTGAATAACCAGACGGGAAAAACGCCGTTTTTGTTTGTTGAAGATTCCCATAGGGATAATATACACACGACGCCAAAAAACGGTAATACCGTTTGGCCTGCTTTATTCTAGCGCTTTTACCTTTTTTAGTGCGTTTTCCAGAGCTTCGATTTCATTTTTTCCAGCCGCCGTCAAATTTTTGCAGAAAGAAAAGTTTTCGTTGTTTATGCAAATGGAAAAATCATAGGTAACAATATCCACGCCAGCGCT
>JBNMGX010000077.1:0-8284 GCA_050872465.1 Hallerella sp. | reverse complement strand
GGGTAAGCCCGGGAATCGTCCGCAGTGCGGCAAGCTGGACATCCGCCGGGAGGCTCGAACTGAAGCCGTTCAGGTAGATGCGCGAAACATCCTTCGTCTCCGGTTCGAGAAAGAGCTGGTGACCGTCCTTGTCGCCGAAGCGGTTGATCTTGTCCTCGATACTCGGGCAGTAGCGTGGTCCTTTTCCCTGGATGCGCCCCGAAAACATCGGGCTGTCCTTGAATCCCGAACGCAGAATCTCGTGAGTTCTCAGGTTCGTGCGGGTTATCCAGCAGACATTTCCGTTGTCGATCGGATTTGTGTGGCGGTCGCTCATCGGCCAGGGATTTTCGTCTCCGGGCTGGATCTGGATTTCGTCAAAATCGACCGTCGAAGGATCGATGCGACTGGGAGTTCCCGTTTTCAGGCGGCGCAAGCGGAGACCGTTTTCCCGGATGGATTGCGAGAGGGCGTCTGCGCTCTTTTCGCCGACGCGCCCGCCGACGCTCGTTTCGAGGCCGGTGAACATTTTGGACCCAAGAAACGTTCCGCTGGTGACGACAAGGGTTTGCGTTTCGTAGCAGTCGCCGTTTACAAGCTGAAGTTCGAAGTTTCCGTTCGGCATCCGAGTGAACGCGGCGAGTTCCCCCGCGATAAGCCGAAGCCCGGCACAGTTTTCCAAGGTTTCCCGCGCGATACGGCTATAGGCCCTGAGATCGCACTGCGCCCGAGGTCCCCAGACAGCGGGTCCCTTGCTCTGGTTCAGCATCCGGAACTGGATGCCGGCCTTGTCCGTGAGAATCCCCATGAGACCGCCTAGAGCGTCGATGTCGCGAACGATCTGCCCCTTGCTCACCCCGCCGACCGCCGGGTTGCAGGACATCCGACCGATTGCTTCCAAGTCCATCGTGACCATCGCTGTCCGCGCACCGATCTTCCACGCCGCATGGGAAGCTTCGATTCCGGCGTGTCCGCCGCCGATTACCACAACATCAAACCGTTCGAGAATTGCACTCATTGCGAGCCTTCTTTTTTGAACGGCAAATTTAGAAAACCCCTTGCCAAGCGTCGAAGCATAGTCTATCTTTTTGACATGCAAAGCGCAAGAATCATCAATCTCTGGTGGCGTCGGACTTAGGACAAGTCCGGTTTTTGTGCTGCGCGCGGGTTTTAGAACCTTCCGGACTTGTTTCGGAAGGTTTTTTGTTTTTTCACAGAAGGAAACCAATATGGAAAGCAATCAAGGCTTCTTCGATAGATTCGGCGGCAAATACGTCGCCGAGGTTTTGAGACGTCCGCTCGACGAGCTCGAACAGGCGTTTCGACATTACATGAAAGATCCCAAGTTCCTCGCGGAACTTCACGAGATCCAGCGCGACTATATCGGGCGAGAAACTCCCCTGCTCTTTGCGCCTCGCGCCACGGAACTTCTCGGCGGAGCAAAAATCTACATCAAGCTCGAAGGTCTCGCGAACACGGGCGCGCACAAGATAAACAACGCCATCGGGCAGGTGCTTCTCGCGAAATACATGGGAAAGAAGCGCATCATCGCCGAAACGGGCGCCGGGCAGCACGGAGTCGCGACAGCCGCGGCATGCGCGAAGCTCGGAATCGACTGCACGGTCTATATGGGCGAAATCGACGTCCGCAGGCAACAGCCGAATGTCGCTTCCATGGAACTTTACGGAGCAAAGGTCTGCCCCGTGACAAGCGGAGCGCGGACGCTCAAGGACGCTGTGAACGAAGCGATGCGCGACTGGGCGGCCCATCCGGATTCCACGCACTATGTCCTCGGATCCGCTCTCGGACCTGCGCCGTTCCCCGACATAGTCAGGACGTTCCAGTCCGTCATCGGCGAAGAAGTCGAGCGGGAATGCGAGCGTAGGAACATTGATATCGGAGCGATGGTCGCTTGCGTCGGCGGAGGTTCCAACTCGATCGGATTCTTCAGCCCGTTCATCGACCGGGATTCCCCGAGGCTCATCGGCGCGGAAGCTGGCGGCATCGGCCCGAACATCGGCGAAAACGCGAGCCGCATGACCGGAAACGCGAGCCGCGAAGGTATCGTGCAAGGCTACAAGAGCCGCTTTCTCATCGACGCGGACGGACAGTCGCTCCCGACGCGTTCCATCTCCGCGGGACTTGACTACATGGGAATCGGCCCGCAGCTCGCCGCCCTCGGAACCAGCGGACGCATCGAATTCATGAGCATCCTCGACAGAGATGTTCTCGACGCGGTGAGCTTCTTCGCGAAAAACGAAGGGGTTCTCTTCGCCCTCGAAAGCGCCCATGCCGGAGCCGCCGCCATGAAAATCGCCAAGCAGATTCCAAAGGACAAGGCGATAATCATCAACATGAGCGGTCGCGGAGACAAGGACGTCTTCATTACCAGCCCGGAATTCCGGCCCGCGGAATGGAAGCGCTTCCTCGAAAGCGAACTCGAACGCCTGAACGAAAACAAGGACATCCACAACGCGAAACTGATGGGAGAAAACTAATGGAAAAGATTAAACTGATGAGCCATCTCGTCGCAGGCTACCCGACAGACGAACACTCGTTCGCCGCGGCATCCGCCATGGTCAAGGGCGGAGCGGACATTCTCGAAATCCAGCTAGCCTTCAGCGATCCGTCAGCGGACGGTCCCGCTATCCAGAAAGCCTCGACCGAAGTGCTTTCCAGAAATTACCGCGTCCGGGACGGGCTCGCCTTTATCGCGAAAGTCCACGAAGCCTTTCCGCAAACGACCATCTACCTCATGAGCTACGGCTCGCTCGTCTATACGCCCGGAGTCGAAAACTTCTGCAAATCGGCCAGCGAAGCGGGAGTCCGCGGCATGATCATTCCCGACCTGCCATTCGACTGCGACGAAGGCCTTACGGATGCCTGCAAAAAGTACGGTATGGAAAACATCCCGGTCGCAAGCCCGAGCATGAGCGAGGAACGTCTCTCCCAAATGGCCCATGCGGGATTCGAACACATCTACGCGTCGCTCCGCGTCGGCATCACGGGAACGGACACTGTCATCGACAGCGGGACTCTCGCCTTCCTCAAAAAGGTCCGGGCGGGAGGTTCCAAGGTTTACGGCGGATTCGGGATTTCTACGGGCGAACAGTCCAAGGCTCTGGCGGATTCCGTCGATGGCGTTGTCGCAGGATCCGTATTCGTCCGGCTCATCGAAAAGAACGCCGCCGACAGGAAAGCCCTTGCCGAAGCGGTCGAAGCGAAAGCCCGGGAACTCTGCGGTCTGTAAAGTTCGCTCACAAACGAAGCGAAACTCCTGTTCCAACTTCGGAGCGGGAGATTTTATTTTAGACAGATTTAGTTTTCAGCGAAAAATTTTTCCAGGAAATTCACTTGGCATCCAGGCATTTCATAGCTCCCATCATCAGCATAGCAGCCATGCTTTCTTGAGAATTGACAACAGCTTTTGCGAAAGATTTCAAGGAATATTCCCTCTTGGTTGTCGCTACGATGCATTTCGCAACAGAAAGAGGAATCCCCGCTTCATTGAGAAAACCAATCATGTTCTTTTCAATTTCCGGAGTAAATTTTTCCGGCAAGCAGTCCAATTTGAACTCCATGCCCCAAGACGAGTCCTGCCCGGGATATCCTTGGCGCATCACCATATAGGTAAAGCGCGGCTTGTCGGAAAGCATCTTATCGTAAGCACAGCCGCATGTTTTTTGCAATGCGGCAGTTCCAAAAAATTTCTTTGTGGTTTTCGCGCATTCCTTCACAACATCCTTTTTCGGAAAATTCTTCTTGAAATTGTTTACAAATTCAGTCGCCTCGGCCTCGGAAACGCCGACTGCGGAAGCGGGAGAATCTTGCGAGAAGTCGCTTTCAGCGGGCAGTTCCGTCTCGGGCGATTTCACCGCGAGATCGCATTCCGTCGAAGCGTCCGAAATGTACTTTACAAAGTCGGGATGTTCAATCCCTCTGCGCAAATCCGAATCGAACTTTTGGTACGTTTCTTCGCTGTAACGCAGCTGCAATTTCTCCAGCACGCACTCGCAAACTTCCCGATTGGCATTTTCCGAATAGCGATGAAATATCGAAGCATATCAAGGAATATAGAAAGAATCCGGGCGAAACGTATTTTCCTTTTCGAAGCGGAAGATTTTGCCTAGGGACTATTTATTGGCGATGAAAATTTACATGGTTTATTTCTGTTTTATCTAAAAAACTTTGAAACCTCTTTATGAATTTTCCTCGAAATTCTCTACCTGCTCCATGACCTTGCTGAACACCTCCGGGCTGTACTGTGGCGGATAGCCGTTCTTCACAAGGCAAATTTTAATATCCAGCTTAAGCTGATTGCGGACATTCTGATTGTTGAGCCAATCGGAGAAAGAGGATTTTGTGTCTATGATCTCTTTGACTTTCTTTGCCAGTTCCCGGCACTTGTCACTTACAATCACGCCATCGATTTCTTTGTCCGTACCGTACTCAAAATTGTACTGATCGCGCAGGGACACCAAAATGTCATAAAACGCCTTTTCCTCAAAGGTCAGTCCGATCTTACGGAAGCTCTCCCGGCTTTCGTTCATCTGATGAAGGATGGACAACGCCTGCTTGGTAGCTTCGCGTATGATGTCATCCGATGCCTGTTCCTGTGTGGCTCCCGCTTCTTCTGCACTCAGATATTTGCGCCGTTCGTGGTATGCCGCAATCGTTTCTTCGAGCATCTGCTGATAGGTTTTTGCTGCGACCTTATTGATCCTGCTGTATTCCTTGATCTGCTTGCGGATCATTTTGACGAGCAGTTCCAGCTTGGTGGCAGGCATTTTCACATCGGACAGTTTCTCAAAATATTCCGGGCTGAAGATGTCCTCTTCCTCTCCGGCATCAAGAACGCTCTCAACCTGGTTATAACGCAATGCCTCCTCGACCATTTGGGAAACGGCGCGATTCATACTGTCGGTATCCAGTTCTGTGGTTCCGCTCATCTTGCGGACAAAACCTGCGATCGCCATGAAGCACTGTGCCAACGCAGATTCGCTCTCTGACAGTTCCCCGGAGGGCTGACAAATATCATAACTGAGCCGCATCCGCTTGACCGTTTTCAAGAAATAGGTTTTGAAAGAAACCTTCTGCGTGCCGCTTTCGCCCTCAGAATTTAGTTCTTCCGTAGAGGCGAACACATATTCAGCAGCTTTGGCAAGCAGACGATACCTCTCGATGGGATCACTCTCTGGGTTCAGGAACGGCTTTAGGTCATACCCGGTAAACATGGTCTTGAGGACTTCCAGTTCTTCTCTGAACACATCCGTGGCCTGTTCCACATCGTCTGCGGTAGGGGCAACGGAAGTATCGCCGCCGTAAATTTTCATGGCTTCACGCATATTGTCACGGATACCGATATAGTCGATGACCATACCGTATTCCTTACCGGGATAGACTCGGTTTACACGGCTGATAGTCTGAATCAGCAAATGCTTTTTCAGCGGTTTATCGTTATACAGGTACGTCAAGCACGGCACATCAAACCCGGTGATCCACATATCGACCACAATAACGATACGGAAGTTGGTTTTTTCCTGCTTAAATGCGGCATCCAACTCTTTGGAGCGTTTATCGTTTTTCACGCCGCCGAGGTAGTTATACATCTCCGGCTGATCATTACTGCCGACACTGGCTACCATAGCCATGAACGGCAGCGGCTTCATGGCGTCCAGTTCTTCTTTAGTAGCGGCAGTGCCATCCGGCACCTTCTTTTCGACGAACCATTCCGGGTATTTCTCCTGGAATTTCAGCAGCAGGTCGTAGGCAATCTGTCTGTTGGAGCAGACCACCATCGCTTTTTGAATCCTGTCCGGCTCCTTTTCACAGGCGGCTGTATAGTGGTCGTGAATATCCACAGCAAGGCGTTCCAGGCGGGACGGCTCTCCGAGAATGATCTCCATAGAACTCATCGCCTTTTTACTTGCCTCAATATCCTCCTCGGTCGCGCCATCGTCTGCGCAGGTTTTGTAGTAGCTCTCGATTTCCTTGACCTTTTTCGTATCCAACAAGACCTTTGCAATTCTCGGATGGTACTTGATGGATACCGTCAGTCCATCGGCAACAGCTTGATCCATGGTATAGCGGTCGATCTCATCGCCAAAAGTTTGATAGGTTTCCGCAATCGGTGTCCCTGTGAAACCGACAAAGGTGGCATGAGGAAACGCCTCTTTCAGCACTTTGGCATACGGCTTGGAAACCATAGCCCGCATATTCTCATCCGTATCTTTACTGAACTGGATTTTTCGAGAATGCTCCAGCTGGGTTCTGTGTGCCTCGTCCGAGAAGCAGATAATATTATGGCGGCCATTGATAAGACCGATCTTATCTTCCTTGCGGTCACAGAACTTCTGGATCGTGCAGATATAGAACCCGCCGCTTTCTCTGGCACCGAGTTCCTGCCGCAGATGCTTTCTGTCCTTTACGACAGAAACATCACCCAGGTTCAAGAACTCCTTGCTCTTGGCGAACAGCTTGATTCCCTGATCCTGCAGTTCTTCACGGTCAACGATCATGACGATCGTAGGCGAACCAATCTTCGGAATGTCCCCGCAGCGGAGCGAAAGCTGTCGGGCAAGGAACGCCATCGTATAGGTCTTGCCGCACCCGGTCGCACCGAAGTAGGTGCCGCCTTTTCCTGTCTGCTCCACGACAGATTTGACAATACTCTGCTTAAGCAGTCTTGCTGCAAAGAACTGCGGGTATCGGCAGACGATCTCCCGCTCATCGCAGTCAAAAACCTCATCCTGAAAATAGATATAGTCGCGGAAGATTTCCAGAAAACGCTCCGGCGCATAGACACCGCGCACCATGGTTTCGGTTTCTTCAAACGGCATTGTAGAAAGCTTGTCCCCGTCATTTACACGCCGCCATGCATAGAAATGCTCATACGGAGTACGCACGGTTCCCAGTCGGGTTTTCACGCCGTCCGAAATACACGCCAGCGGGCAATAGTGCAATAGATGCGGAATATCGCGCCAATAGCGGATCGTGATTTGCTCCCAGGCATCGTAAATGGTGGCGTGGGCATCGGCAGGGTTCTTCAGCTCGATGACGCACAGCGGCATCCCGTTGACAAACAACAGCACATCCGGCCGGCGAGTTTCACGCTGACCGTTGTTGATGTATTCCACGGTAAACTGGTTGACTACACGGAAAATATTGTTCTCCGGCGTTTCAAAATCGATCAGCGGAACCATAACCGGCAAGCCGTTCTGCGGTATGAACTGAATGCCGTCCACCATCCATTTATATACCTTGTGCAGAGTGGCAAAGTCGCTCTCGGCACCGGCAAGACGAACGGTGTCATAGAGTTGTTCGGTTTCCTCCGGCAGCAGATTCGGACTGGACTTTGCGATAAAGGCTTTGAAATCCGCTGCAATCAAGACCTCGCTGTAATTGCGCGGAATCTGATTTCCGGCAAGATAGTGCCAGCCGACCGCTTTCAGAAAAGCAATGAAAGCACTCTCGTATTCCGATTCGCAGTAACGGCCGTTGAAAAATTTTAAGCCTGCCATTTTGCCGCCTCCACTAGCCACAAACCATTCTTGTCTGCTCCTTTTCGCCGAATCAGCTTCAGCTCCTGGAGACGCTTCATGTTCGCTACAATGCTCTTTCTTGTTATTCCCACAATACCCGCCAGTTCCGCCTGGGTAGCATGCGGATTTTGAATCAAAGCCTCCAGGATTTTGCGCTGATTTGCAGTCACCTTTACAGTAACCTTTGCAGTCACCTTTTTCGTCGCCTTTTCACTTCGGATTACATCCTCGATAGTCTTAAGCAGGAGCGACAGCATGAACTCGATAAACCCTGTGCTGTCGGCATCTTTGTCACTTGCGCCGAGCGCTGCATAGTAAGCCTTTTGATTTTCTTTTACCAACGTTTCGACAGGCAGCCAGGCGAATACTTCCCGCCATTCCTTTAAAATCACGGTCTGCCACAGGCGTCCCATCCTCCCGTTGCCATCCTGAAAGGGATGGATGAATTCAAATTCGTAATGAAACACGCAGCTTTTTATCAAAGGATGGGCGTCGCTTAACCGAAGCCATCCAAACAAATCCGACATGAGGGCGGGAACGCGCCCGGCAGGAGGCGCAACGTGCACGACGTGTTCCCCGTCAAATATCCCTACCGCGCCGGACCGATACTTTCCGCTTTCGGAAACCAGATCGCTCATCATCAGCCGATGTGCCTTTAACAGGTCCGTTTCGCGAAACGGGTCCAGTTTCAAAAGCAGTTCGTAAGCCTCGATGGAATTTTTCACTTCCTTTATCTCGCGCGGGCTTCCCAAGACCCTCTTTCC
>JBNMGX010000076.1:0-8300 GCA_050872465.1 Hallerella sp. | reverse complement strand
TCGGAGCGGGGATTGAAAGATGTTTGCGTAGTTCCGCTTTTTCCGCAGCGTTCCCTGGTGACGACGGTCGCCGTGCGGGATTTGTCGCAGACCGCATTCCAGAAATTCCCGAATTTGAAAATGCGCTTTGTCGATGGATTCGCTATGAAGCGTTTCTTTCTCGATGAAATTCTGCGCGAAATTCTGGATGTTTGGGACAGAAAAAGTTCGGTCGTCTTTTCATTTCACGGGATTCCGCTCCGCTTTGAACGGAACGGGGACCCGTATGCGGGAGAGTGTCGCGCGGAATTTGATTTTTGGCGCGGGAAGCTTCTCGAAATCGTTCCCGACGCAAAAGTTTTCCTTTCGTTCCAGAGCCGCCTCGGGCCGGTCAAATGGCTTGAACCATATTCTGTCCGGGTGCTCGAAAGCTTGGGTCGGCAGGGGAAAAGCGTTCTGTTCGTTTGTCCGTCCTTTACCGCGGACAACCTGGAAACTTTGTACGAAGTCGATGTGGAATTGAAACAGAAATTTCTCGCTGCGGGCGGGAAAAGTTTTGAGCGCATTCCCTGCCCGAACATCCGCCCGGAATGGATACGGGATTTCGCAGCGGAGATTGTCCGGGAAATTTGGAAGGAATATTCATGAATATTTTTGTGCGCGGAACCGCTGCGCTTTTTTGTATCGTCGCTTTTCTGTTTGCGGAAGAACCGGCGGATTCGGGGGCGACGCTCGAAGACAAGAAATTCCAGCGGTTTGCCGCAATGCCCGTCCTCGGCTATTCCGAGGAAACCGGGTTGAAGTACGGAGCGATGCTGCTTCTTTTTTCTAGGCCTGAAACTTCGGGAGCAGAAGCTTCATCGCTAGATTTTATCGTGACCGGGACGACGAAGGGACAGGTCGAGGTGAACGCATCGCCGGATCTCTACCTGTTCGGTGGGAGAATCCATTCGGATATTTCGCTTGTGTACTGGAACTGGCGCGCGAAGTATTACGGCATCGGGAACGATCCGGACCGGGACGTCTTTCTGCGTTACGACATGGATCTTTTCAAACTGTATGTGCCGATCGATATCGGAATCTTGCCTCCGCCGAAAACCCGGATGCTGAGCGTCGGACCGTACCTGTATTTTGAAACGAACCGCATGTCGTTTCGCAAAGGCGAGCTTTCTAGGCCTGAACTCGGCGGCGGACTTCGGACAGGTCTCGGATTTCAAGCAACTCTCGATTTGCGCGACAATGTGAACTGGCCGGAAAGCGGAGCGTATGCCGGTTACCGGCAGATCTTTTACGCAAAGGCTTTTGGCGGCGATTACGACTTCTTTTCGCAGACTTTTGACTTGCGGGCTTATTCCCGCTTTATCTGGAATACTTCGGTTGCGGTAGGGGCTTTTTACGATATGCGAAAAGGGGTTATTCCGTTCGACATGCTTTCGACGCTCGACGGCGTAAAGCGTTTTCGCGGCGTGGAACGCGGGCTTTTTCTCGACAGACAATCCTTAAGCGCGCAACTTGAATTTCGGAAGAAACTTTTCTGGCGCTTGGCGGGGACGATTTTTTTCGAAGCGGGAAAAGTCGGACCGTATTTCTCGGAACTTTGGGAAAACGACCTGCACTATGCGGCTGGTTTCGGCGGAAGGCTTCTCCTGAACCGCGCGGAAAAGACATACGCCCGCTGCGATTTTTCGTTGGTCGATGGCAAGTATTTCGGACTCACCATCTATCTGCGGGAAGCGTTTTAAAACTCAGTCCGACAGCTTGTTCCAGTCGAGAACGCCCTTGCGGTACAGGTAGAGGTAGCCGCTTTCGAGAATGGCGAGAAACGCGAGGAGGACAAAAAGCAGGCTCCACGGACTGGAAAGGAAAACGACCGCGAGCGGATAGAGAAATGCGACTTCGATATCGAAAACGAGGAAAAGCATCGCGACCATGTAATACTTGATCGGGTAGCGTTCGTTGGCGGTTCCTGCGACATGGGCGAGTCCGCATTCATAGGCGGTTCCCTTGATGAGCGTCTGCTTGATCTTTCCCGGGTGCAGAACCCAGTTGGCGAAAAGAAGCAGCAGGGGGACGGCTATGGCCAGGATGACGAGAATTGCCAGGGCGAATGTCGTATCAAAAATCTGAACGTTACTCATAATGCTCCAAAAATAGCTATTTCCCGAGAAGTTTTCCGGCTTCTGTCGCTAAAATGTCCGTCGGATCCTTCTGCACGACCTGTTCGAGCTCTTCCCGACCCGTCTTTTCGTCCAAGCGGTAGCGCAGGCGGATATCTCCGGCATAGAAAAGCGCCCGCCGCTTAACCTTGTCGTCTTCCTCGACCGAAGCGCCTTTTTCGAAAAGCCTTGCCGCCGTCTCGAAAAGGCCTTTGTTTCGGGCTTCGCTTCCCCAGGAAATCCACTGCATTCCCGGAATCGGAAAGAAGAAGTGCGGATACAGCACCGCTTCGACCGTCTGCTCGATAGCCGCCGTGTCCAGCGGGTTTTCGCGAAAAAGCCTGGTGAACTTTTCCGTGAGGATTTGCGCCGCATGTTCGTATTCCGCTTTGTTCGCAAGGTCGATTGCGTCATCGAGATCTTTTCGGAGAAGTTTTTTCGGGTCGGCGGTTTCGGCTTTTTCTGTAGCGTTTTCCGGGCGGGCTTTTTGGCAAAAGAGACGGGGAACTTTGTTTCCGAGCAGGGCTCCGATTCCGAAGAAGGGAATTTCGAGAATGGCGACCCAGCCGTAGAGATTCGGGTTGATGTTCCAGTTAACGAGAATGTCCGCGAGGACGACGAGAATTGCCACGTAGGGGGCGAACTTGGGAATTTCCCGCTTGGGACCGAAACAGGCGCATCCGAGAATCATCGCAAGCGGAAGGCTCATTCCCGTGAAGGGCGTGTTTCCGTAGCGTTCGAAATACGACAACGAAAGCGTCGTGGCGAATACGATGTTTGAAACGATCGTCCCCGCGGCGAAAAAGAGGCTCGCTTGCAAAAATCCCCAACGTTTTTCAAGAGCTTTCATCGCAAGGAAAAATCCTCCGGCAAAAAGCAGAAACGAGATGACGCCCGGAAATAAAATCCAGCTTGTAAAAAGCGATGCGATGCCGGAGTTTTCCGGAATATACGCCATCTGGAATTTCAGGACATCTTTTGTGTAGCCTTGAAGATAACGCTTGAGTTCTTTTCGATAGAGCTTTTCGTCGGGAGAGACTTCGTTTGCTGCGTAAGATCTTTTTCCGCTGGTTTCCCACCATTCTTGAAATTCGCGTTCCATTTTTTCGATGCGCTTTTCCGGAACTAGCGGTTGGTTTGCCGTATGGAATTTTTTGAGATAGCTGTCGAGTTCTTCCCGGTAAATTTTATCGGTCGGTTCGATGCCGACATCGCGGAAAGTCTTTGCCCCTTCCGTTTTCCAGTATTCGTCGAAATGGGCAACGGCCTTTCGTTCGCGGGACCATTCCCGGATGGTCGGGGCGCATTGGACGGCAACGTTTACCGCTGCGAGCGCAACGACAAAAAGAATGCAGAGCAAGTACGGAGCCTTGCAGAATTTCAGGCGAAACATTTGAAACCTCTTTTAGCGATGGACTTCACCGCGGTATTCGCGCAGCTGGTTCCACAGGAAATCCGTGTTTACGTCGTGGTAACCGAGGGCGTTAACCCGTTCGCGCAGCTTGTGCGCGATGTTGAACAGGTTCTCGCTTTTCTGCATCCGCTCGATGCTGTCGAAAGTCGTGAGCTGGTCAATCCAGTCGTGAATTTCCGGGAAACGGTCGTCGTAAAAAATATTCTGCCGCCCGGTCCGCAGATATTCCAGGTAGCGTTCCGTGATGTGGAAGCGGTCCTCGGTAAAAATCTTGATCGTATCCGGGAAGGGATTCTTTCCCGTGAGATATTCGTGCATGATGATGCCGAAGCTGAAATAATCGACGGAACTCGAAAGGTTCTCGCCCATGACAGCCTGTTCCGGCGCGCTGTAGGCCGGGGTCATCTGGCCGCCGTATTCGGTGACGCTTTCCCGCAGTTTCGCCTGGGCGTAGCCAAAGTCGCATACCAGGATTTTGTGGTTGTTGATGTGCGTCGGGTCTTGGCACAGAAGCAGATTTTTCGGCTTCAGGTCCTTGTGGACGATCTGGTAGTAATGCAGCTGGCTTATCGTATTCGCTAGGTAGGCGATTTGCGCGACGCGCGGAATGAGTTCGTCTTTCGAAATATCCGTCTTGAACATCTTGTCGAGCGAGCAGCCCTTGATGAGTTCCATCTTGAGGTAGGGCAGTCTCCCGGCGATTCCGCCCCCGAGGCTTTGCACGACGCCTTCGATGTTCGTTGCGCGAATCAGGTTGTTGATTCGGATTTCGTCTTCGAACGAACTGATGATCATGTTCAAACGGTGAAGACGGTTCTTTCCGGGCTGGACGTAATACTTGCAGAACTTGACGACGATGTTCCGTTCCCCGTGCCGTTCCTGGTCGCCCGGACGAGCAATCCAGTAAGAGGCGCGAAACAGGTCGTTTGTCCCGTCGAGCGTCAGACGGTCGCGCAGCTGGATATGCTCAACCGCCCCGCTATGCAGGTAAACGGGATTATGGTCGAGCCAACACTGGTAATCGTCCATCGTGTAATGTTCGCGCACGGCGAGATTTCGCGACAGCCGGTCCAGAAACTCTGCAAAACGATTTTGAATCACGCCCGCAATTTAACTATTTGTGGGAACCGAAAGCGTGCACGCCTGTCGCGGAGGGAACTTTCTCCCGCTTTTCCAGAATGCCCGTCACGTAGGAATAGGCTTCGTCGATATCGCTTGTCGGGTGGAAAATTTTCAGGTCGGCGGCATTGATCATCCCCGTTTCGACGAGAAAATCCCAGTTGATGAGCCGGTTCCAGTATTCCTCGCCAAACAGGACGACCGGAATCTGTTCGTGGAGCTTGTTCGTCTGGATAAGCGTGAGCGTTTCGAACAGTTCGTCGAGCGTTCCGAACCCGCCGGGAAAGGCTATCAGGGCGCGGGCCTTGAAAAGGAACCAGAACTTTCGGATAAAGAAGTAGCGGAATTGCAGGTTGAAGCGCGAATCGATGTAGGGATTCGGGTGCTGTTCGTAGGGAAGCTTGATGTTGAATCCCAGGGATGGAACTTTTGCTTCGTGCGCTCCGCGGTTTCCCGCTTCCATGATGCCCGGGCCTCCGCCGGTGCAGATTCCGTAATGACCGTCCGGATGTTTTTTTATCCAGTTCCCGAAACGCTTGGCAAGTTCCCTTGCCGCATCGTAATATTCGGCGACGAGGGAGAGCCTTTTAAACGACTGGATTTCCTTTGGCGACTTGGAGGCTTTCAGGCGTTTCTTCAGGTCTTTTTCTCCGATGGTTCTTGCGGAACCGAACATGACAATTGTATTTTCGATGTTGCCTTCTTGCAGAACGACATCGGGCGCGCGAAATTCCGAGAGAATGCGCATTTGACGTCCGGCGTCGCTTTCGAGAAATTGCTGATTTTGGTAAGCGAGAACGGGAGCTTGTTTTTTGATGGCCATAAAAATCCTTGGTTGATTACAATTTCAAAATACACCAAAAAATAGCGTTTGGAACAAAATTTTTGACCGGAAGTTTTTTACATTGCTGAAGCGTTTGTGCCCGCGGATTTCCCCGGCGGAAATTTGCCCGTGAAAGTTCACCTGGATTGTCCTATGCTCTTCTTGCTTCTTCTTGTCGTTTTTACGCTCTACCTGTTTTTCCATTTTCGGAGCGTACTTTCCGGTGTCCGCGGAACGTTTTTTGCCGCAACGATACTCGTTATTTTTTTCGGCGGCTTCTATCTGCGCGAGCATTTTTTGGGGACGCTTCTCGAGGCGATTTTCACGGTATGGTTCTGCGAAGCGATGCTTCTGTTCCTTGCTTGGGATGTTTTCCGCCTGATTCGCAGGCTGGCCATTCGGAAACCTTTGGACGCAAAATTTCGTCTTCGCGGAAATCGGGTCGTTTTCGGTCTCGGGATCTTGCTGTCGGCGGTTTTCTTCGCATTCGGCGTACCGGCGAACAATCGTTACCAGGTCAGGGAACTTGTCGTCGGAATCCCGGAAACATCGGAACCGTTCACGGCTGTATTTTTCAGCGACTTGCATATCGACCCGCTTTTTCACCGGCAGAAGCTGGAACGCCTCGCTGCGGAGATGGACAGTATTGGACCGGACTTTGTCCTGTTCGGCGGGGATCTCGCGGATATAAAGGACTCGGCGCTCCGGGCAGAAGGCTATGATTCGCTCTTTCGGCGTGTCGTAGGGAAAGCTCGGATTGGCGCATTCGGAATCAACGGAAACCACGAAGGATTTATGGAACGGTCCGGTTCAAATCCCGAGCAGTGGATGCGCGAAAACGGGATGGTCGTCCTGGACGATTCGACCGCTTGCCTGCCGATGGTCTGCTTTTCGGGGCGCACGGATTTTGCCGTGGCGATGGGACGTGGAGTGGAACGTCTTCCGCTCGAATGGCTTCTTCCAAAAGATACGGCAAAGCCTTGGATCCTAATGGATCACCAGCCGAATGGAATCGAAGAAGGCTATGTCGGTCGCCTTCCGGACCTTGCGCTTTCCGGGCATACGCACGATGGACAGTTCTTTCCGGCAACAGCGCTTATCGGATTTTTTTGGAGACTCTCCTCGGGTTTTGGAACCTTAGACGGTGTTCCGTGGCTTGTTTCTAGCGGCGTCGATTCCTGGGGACCGCCGGTCCGTATCGGAAGCCAGACGGAAATCTGGGTGATTCGCTTTGAACCCGCACTGCAGGAATTAGAGCGGAAAATCTGAGGTTATGCCACGTCCCGTGTCCCGTGTTTCGCGTCCCGAAAACTTAGACGTCCGCCGTTCTCTTTTTTTTTCCGCTTTGGATTGATTATATTTTAGGTATGCTAGTAAAAATTTGGACCGATACTTTTATTATCACGGGTGAAATTGACACGATGCGCGACGAACGCCTCACCGACTACGTTCGCGAAAACAAGGAATTCATCGCGGTGACGCAGGTAAATGTCGCGGACCGAGAAGGCAAGGATCTTTTCCGGACGCATTTCCTGAACGTCAGCACGAGCCATATCGAAATCATCTTGCCTGCGGAGTGATTTCCCTTTATGGGGTGGCATTGTCCCCGAAAAAAGTTTTCATGACTGCTTCCGGCGCATGGCGGCAAGGCTTGTCGTGAAAGGTAAAGATATGCGTCGTTTTACCGGTTGTCCGAAGTTCTCCGCCGACGGTCAGTTTGTATTCAAAGCAAAAACGCAGCCGGTCGATTTGCGCGAGATGCAGGTGGATGTCAACTGTTTCCCCGTAGCGGCATGGCTTTAGGAATTGCACTTCGAGCGACAGCAACGGGCTGTGGTAGCCTTCGGCTTCAAAAGTTGAAAAGGGAATTCCGTTTGCCTTGAAAATTTCGGACCTGGCCTGCTCAAACCAGATGGCATAGACGGAATGGTGGACGATTCCCATCGCATCCGTTTCGGCGTAGCGGACATCGATGTGGGCGGTATATTCGACAGGGCTTGTTTTCATAGGTATCTGAGAAATGGGGTGATGTAATCGCGCTTCATTTTTTCACAGCGTCGCGATGCGCTTTCGACAAAATTCCGAAGATTCTCTTTGCACCCGGAAATCAGGGAGACCATGAAATCAGCGATGGGGACTATGGTAAAGTATTGCCCGTATCGAGCTTTTCGTGCTTGTTCCATAAGGGACAATTTAAAAAAAGTAAAGTCCAAAAGGGAAAAAGTTGGCTCGGTCCTTCTTATCTCGGTTGAATCTTCCCTGTATAAACAATCTGTTCACAGAAAAATCGGGAAAATCGAAAAATTTTCCAAAAAGATTTTATTTGTCCTTGACAAAATTTCAAAATCCATCTAGATTTGGCAAAACTTCTAGCTTGGCTTTTTATGAGCTTGGCAAGAGGTTGCATGCCAAAGTAGCTCAGCTGGTAGAGCAGCTGATTTGTAATCAGCCGGTCGTAGGTTCGATTCCTATCTTTGGCTTGAAAATGGGTCGTTGCCCGAGTGGTTAAAGGGGACGGACTGTAAATCCGTTGACTTACGTCTACCGTGGTTCGAAACCACGACGGCCCACGCTTCATTAGCCCCCTCGTTACGAATGTAGCGAGGGGGTAATGCCCAGGTAGCTCAGTGGTAGAGCACTTCCTTGGTAAGGAAGAGGTCTCGAGTTCAAATCCCGATCTGGGCTCTTAACAATTCGGAGGTTAAGTTTTATGGCAAAAGAGCATTTTGAAAGAACCAAGCCGCACTGCAACATCGGCACGATCGGCCACGTAGACCACGGCAAGACGACGCTGACGGCTGCCATCTGC
>JBNMGX010000075.1:0-8351 GCA_050872465.1 Hallerella sp. | reverse complement strand
GGGTGTTGGTGTGAATGTTCCGATTCGGACGGTTCTCTTTACGCAGCTCTGCAAGTATTCGGGCGACAAGACGGCGATTCTCGCTTCGAGGGATTTTCACCAGATCGCTGGTCGCGCGGGCAGAAAGGGCTTTGACGATGTCGGGTATGTCGTCGCGGAAGCTCCCGCCCATGTCATCGAAAACGCCAAGCTTTCGGCAAAAGCTTCGCAAAGCGGAAAGAAGTTCGTGAAGCGGAAACCTCCGGAACACGGCTTCGTGATGTGGGATGAAGGAACCTATCGGCGGCTGATCGATTCGCCTCCCGAGCCTCTCGTCTCCCGGTTTGAAGTTTCTCATGGGATGCTCATCAACGTTCTTTCCCGCAAGACGGACGGATGTTTCGCGATGAGACGACTGATTCGGGACTCTCATGAAAGCGCCAAGCGGAAAAAGGAGCTGATGCATCGCGCGTTCCAGCTGTTCCGTTCGCTGGTCGAAAAGAATATCGTGGAATTTATTCAAAGTCCGCAGCCCGGGATGGCGCATGTGCGCGTCAATCTGGATTTGCAGAACGATTTCGCGATGAATGAACCGCTTTCGCTTTATCTGCTCGATACGCTTCCGAAACTCGACCGGGAAAGTCCCGACTTTGCGCTGGATGTCATTTCGCTCGTCGAATCGATTGTGGAAAATCCCGAACCGATTCTGCGGATACAGCTCCGTCGGGCGCGGGATGCCCGCTATGCGGAACTCAAGGCGGAACACGCCGAATACAATAAAATCCAGGAAGAACTCGACAAGGTCGAATACCCGAAACCTCTCCGCGAATTCATCTATTCGACGTTCAACGAATTTTCCGACGAACATCCGTGGGTTGAAAAGCTCAATGTCGAGCCGAAATCGATTGTCCGCGAAATGCTCGAAAGTTTCGATACGTTCAGCGGCTACGTCAAGAAATACGGGCTGCTTCGCATGGAAGCGGTTCTTTTGCGCCACATCAACTATGTGTACAAGGTCCTTTCCCAGACGGTTCCCGACAGTTTCAAGACGGATGAAGTTCGCGAAATGGAAGACTATCTGGGCGAAATGATCCGGCGGACGGATTCGAGCCTCTTGGAAGAGTGGGAACGCTTGAAGAATCCGGAATTCGAAGAGAAGGAAGCCGCAGCGGAAAAGGCGTTCCATGCCGAAGAAGCGGCAAACGATGTCACGCTTGACAGGAAAAAGTTCCTGGCTCTTTCAAGGTCCCGTATTTTCTCTTTTTTGTCGCTGGTCCGAAACGGACGTTACGGCGAAGCTCTGGATCTGCTTGCCGAAGACTTGGAAGAGGGAGTTCCGCTTGTCGATGCGAAGGGAATTCCCTGGACGGAGAAGAGGCTTTTTGAAATTTTTGCGGATTACACGGCGGAACATGGAAAATTCCGGCTCGATGCCGAAGCGCGGGCTTTGTCGCATACCGTTTCGGTCTGGACAAAGGAAACGTTGAAAATCCAGCAGGTTCTCGTTGACGATTCCGAGGACAACGATTTCGCCGCCGAATTTGAAATTTCCCTTTCCGATTCCCGCGTAGCGGGCGCCCCGCTGATTTCTCTTGCTGGTATCGGACCGATTGGGTAATTTCGATTTGTTCTAGATATTCTTAGGACTTGAATAGGGAATTTTCACATTCCCTTTTCAAGCGTGTAGTCCGAAATTTTAATCAAAGAATCCAGAATGTCTGCCAGATGCTTTTCCGTTTCCGGATTTTGTTCGGCAAGATTTTCGTTTTGATGCGTATCCTTTTCCTTGAACAGCCAACGCTTTTCGTTCGCTTGAATCGGGTAAGGGGAAACGAGGCGGTAACCGTCTAGCCCGACGGCTGCGGTGTGGAAGTACGCTCCGAGCGAAAGTCCAGTTCCCGTTTCCCGGAGAAGGTTGTGTCCCATGAAGATGTTCGGCGTGGCGATTCCCGCAAGTTCGAGAATGGTCGGAGCGATGTCGATTTGAGCCGTCGTTGCCGTGTCCCGCAAGGCTTCGACACCTTTGCCGGCGATAAGGAACGGAATCCATGTCGCATTGGAAAATCCGCCGCCTGTCATCGTGGAAACGCCGTTTTCTCCGAGCGGAAATCCGTGGTCCGCTAGAACAATCAGGTAGGTATTTTCAAACCATTTCTCGTTTTCGATTGCGCGGATGAATCGGGCGAGCTGCCGGTCGGCGTAGCGCATCGTGTATTTGATGCGTTCCGTGAGAGGCTTTTGCTTTTCTTCTTCGGGCATTCCCGCGGCGAAATTGAACGGATAATGGTTGGAACGCGTTGCGAGTGTCGCTAGGAACGGAGCCCCTTGTCTGGAAAGCGTGTCGCGGACATAGGAAATCGCATGGTCGAAAAATGTCGAATCGTCTTCGCGGTTTCGGTCGTAATGCTCGGCGTGATACCATTTCGCCATCCAGACGCCGAGATTGTCCCAGGCCGGGTCGGCGGCGGAAAAGTAGTGGGCGACGTATCCCGAATCCTTAAGGACCGATGCAAAGCTCGGAAGCCGCACATGGGCGAGGTCGGTCGCTTCGGCGAGATGCGAATGGTGGGGAATGCCGGTATGTGTCGAAAGGATGCCGCCTGTCGTGGGAAGCCCGCTAGCGTACATGCGTTCAAAGGCGCGGGCGTGGGCTGCGAGAGAATCCAGGAACGGTGTCGGTGACGGTTCGCCGGGATTCAGGTAGCCGACGTTCAGTCCACGGTGGGATTCGAGGAAGACGACGATAAAGTTCGGCTTTTTCTTGCGTTTCGCGATAAGGCTTTCGCTCTCGAGAAGTTCCTTTTTGGGTTTGCGGTATAGCGGCATCCTGGAAACGGAATCCGCCGGAAATTCCCACAGGGAATCGCCTTCGACTTCTTGCCACAGATTTTGGTAAAATTTTCCGTAGCGACCGACATCGGAGATCCCTAGATTCCCACGGTTTTCGTTTTCGAAAAGTTCTTCGTAGACTAGCGAAACAACGGGTTTGAGCTTTGTCATCCGGGCATGTCCCGTCCAGATAACATGGATGAAAAGGAAGGCGAGAACATAAAAGGCGACCATGGAAACAAGAGCCTTTCGTGTGCCGAAACGTTTTTCCTTTCGAAATGTCCAGCGCAAGAACAGGCGATAGAACGCGTATGTAGCGGGCAGGATCAAGGCGAGGACAAAGAACTGCAGAAAGGGGACCGATCCGTCGTTTGCCACGTAATCCCAGAACATCTTGAGCGAAGACGTGTCCTTGTACGTGTTGACGATGCCAAAGGAAAGATGGCTTCCGAGAAAACGCTGGACTTCGTCGTCGAGAAGCGTGAACAGGAGAACGACGGAATGGAAGACCGCATAGAGCGCGAGCCACAGCGATTCGAACGAGAACTTTTTCGAAAGTCGGGCATTGGCGAATTTCGCACGGATGATTTTCGAAAGGAAGAGGACGAGTAAAAAAACGGCGAGCGAATTGCCTATCCACAGAAAATCGATGCATATCGCGTGGAAGATATACCAGTCCGGCTTGCTGACAAAGGGAAAACCGTAGGGATTTTCGCGGAAAAGGAGCAGGACGCGCAGCAGAATGTGCGAAATCCAGAAGGCGAGCGAAACGAGAATCCACTTGGGGAGCGACGAAGAACGGGATAAACGGGACAGAAGTTGAATTAAATTTTTCATTATGATGAATATAAAAAGTTTGAACGATAAAAAGGATTTTTTTCGCTTGGAACGACGATTTTTTCGGTTTGTTGGTTTTGTGTTGCGACAAAAAACATTCCATGATAATTTGTTTTGTTTGTATATTTTGCAATGATTTTTACAACTTTCAAAAGAATGGAACGATGACAAAATTTCTCTATGTATTGGTCAGCGGAAACGAGGATATCTATTATGAGCAGACGCTCCTGTCTGCGATGACGCTTCGACATTACAATCCTCAGGCATTTATCTCGTTGATAGTCGATGATGTGACGGAAGCGAATCTTGTCGGATTTCGTTCTGAAATAAAAAAACTGGCGAATGAGTATAAAGTAATTTCCTTCCCGGAAAAAGTTACCCCCTTGATGCGTTCCCGATTGCTGAAGACAAATATGCGTAACCATATAGAAGGGGATTTTCTGTATTTGGATGGCGATACGGTGGTTGTTAAATCTCTGGAAATACCGCGCGATGTAGGCGATATCGCTCTGGTTGCCGATTTGCATGCTCGGGAAAAAGACGGGTACCGGATGCATAACAAGCGCTTCCAAAAGAGTCTCTTGACGCTAAATTTTTCGATGTCGTTGGAAAATCTTTATTTTAACGGAGGCGTTATTTTTGCCAAGGATAGTGCCGTAGCGAGGAATTTTTTCAACAAGTGGCATGAACTTTACCTTTTTTGTACCGAACATTCTATCTATACCGACCAGTTCTCGCTCAATGAAAGCAATCATCGACTGGGCTTTCCGATTCACGAACTTTCCGGAGAATGGAATTGCCAGATTCGGGAAGCCTACAATCACTTGTATCGGGTAAAGACAATCTACCCGTTGCTTTGCAAGGCGAAGATAATCCATTTCTTTGGTTCGGGAATGGTCGGGAAAAAGGAACCGCACCCGCTGATGACAAGTGAAATTTTTAGAAAAATGAAGAAAGAACAGCGGATAGATGCGAATATACTGCAGCTTGCCTATTCGGCAAAAAACGGGTTTTACGGTGCGCCGAAAAAGTTGAATCCAAAAACTAAATTCCCTTTGTTTTTCTTGCGAGGAAAGTTCTTTAATTTTAATAAAAACGATTTCTGAAGATTGAAAATGATTGACCGAATATCTAGATTTTTCGTTGTGTCGGAATTTTCCGATTTTTTACAAAAGGGTATGGTATGGAAAAGTTATTCGTTGTCTATCAGCCAAGGTTTCAGGCGGCAAAGTTTGTTGTTGATGGAATTGCTCTGGAAAATGTCAAATCAATACCATTGGATTTGAAAAGAAATTGCTGTTCCTATGCTTTATATGGGATATTTCTCTTTTTACATATATTTCGGTTGGCATATCTATTCCGATATACAAAGAAAACTCGAAAGTTGCTTTTTGATGCCTCCAAGGGCAAAATTCTTTTTTGGGATTGTTGTGGATTTAAAGAATATCGCATGATGAATTGGCTGTTCAAGAAGGCTGCCGAGAAAGACATCTTTCTATGGAATCCCTTGTCTCGCTGGAGCTCCGATGAAAACTGTATAAAAAAATCCATCCGGTATTTGATAGATAAAAATTTTAAAATTTATTCATTTGATGAGAGAGATGTTTTTCGTTACCAACTGGTTCGGATGAAGAATGTCAATCGAAAAGTTTCCTTTTGCGAGGAACCGGTCCGTTATGATTTTTACTTTATCGGATATCCCAAAAAGAGAAGGACCTTAATCGACGCTTTGAAAGCAACGCTTGAAGAAAAAGGCTTTCGAACGCATTTCATCCTGATCGATAAAAAAAAAGATTATGTTTCCAATATGGAAAATATCCGTAACTCTGCGGAAGCAAGATGCATCGTCGATATTCTTTCTCCGGGGCAATCCGGGCTTTCCTTGCGTCCGTTCGATGCGCTTTTCCTAAAGAAGAAATTGATTACGAATTGTTTTGAAATTGAAAAAATGGATTTCTACCGTCCTTCGAATATCTATATTATCCGCGATTCTAAACTAGAAGAACTGGAAGAATTTATGCGGATGCCCTATCAGGATGTCGAAGCCGAGATTGTGGAACAATATGAAGTCAACCAATGGCTTCGTTATTTTATGCGAAATTCGGTGAGAACATGAATTCCATACAGACCGACCAGCGTTTTTTAATGCGGAGCACTTTGTTTACTTTTGGAGGGACCGCTCTAAAGATTATAGCCCCGATTTTGACTATCGTTGTCGCTCGAGTTTTTGGCAAGGAAATCTTTGGCATCTATGTTTCGACGCAACTTCTGGTATTTACGCTTAGCCGAGTGGCTGTTTTGGGGTTCGACAAGGGAATGCATCGCTACTTGCCGCAAAACTTGATATGCTGTCGTCCTTCTCACGAGGGAATTGTCGAATCCTTGAAAATTGTCATCGCCCTTGCTTTTTTGATTTCCTCTGTATTTTGGATTGGAGCTTTTTTTGACCTGCAACGTTTTTTTTCGGGACTTTCCATGCTGTCGTCGCGGGAAATATCCCTTTATATTCTTTCGGTGACGCCTTATACGGTTTTGTTGCTTTTTGCCGGGGCGTCCGAAGGAAACCGTCATCCGCAATACAAGATATTCATCAATGATTTTGCCGTTACGACTTTTGCGCCGCTGGTTGCCCTGTGTCTGTATTTTGGCGGTTTTGCCGATAAGCTTTCTCTGCCGGTAGGATTGTTTGTTTCCAATGTACTGGGAGTTGTGATGTATGTCGTCTTGATGAAAAGGCAGTTTCCCAAAATCTGCTGGATGGTCAAGAAAAAAATTCCCCGAGAACTTTTGGACTTTTCGTTGCCGATTGGCTTTTCGGAAGTCGTTTCCGCCTTTTTGCTCCGCGTCGATTTGTGGATGGTTTTGGTTTTGGTCGGTCCGGAAGCCGCCGGAATTTACGCAGTGATGGTCACAATTTCAAACGGGCTTAAAACGGTTCGCCAGAGTTACAATCCGATTTTACAGCCGGTTGTGGCGGGTATGTCTAAAAATCGTCTTGCGACGGATTTAAAGCCCGTCTATTCCTATTGCGTTTCCATGGTAACGCTTATTCAGTTGGCGATTGGTTTCTTTATCATCCTTTTCCCGGAACAGACGATGATGATTGCCGGAAAATCTTTTATCACCAAGGAAAATCCCGTAGCGGTTCTGGGAATCTTGATGCTCGGCAATTTGCTCAATGGGTTTTGGGGACTTTCCGGTGCGGTTATCAATGGACTAGGAAAAAGTAAGTTCATGCTCGGGATGAATGTAGTTTCCCTAATTTTTGCGATTTTGATGAATGCCCTGTTGATTCCATTTTTGGGAATCGCCGGAGCTGCGGTGTCTTCCATGTCGTATCAGATTTTGCAATGTGTCTGGATGAATCTGTATTTGCGGCGAATGGGATATTGGCCATACCAGGGACGTCTGATGGTTCAGGGAATTTGGATTTTGCTTTTTGCCGTAATCTATTTGGTTGAAAATAGATTCTTTTCCCCATCGCTTATTTCAAAAGGCGTTCTGTATGTCGTTCTTCCTTTGGGAATTGCCGGAACTTTTTGGTGGCAGGGCTTGTCCAAAAAACGGGAGCGGTAAGAGTTTTAATTTTTTCCGTTTTCTATTTTTAATCCCATGACCAAATATCTCTTTGTCTTGACCAGTTCCCCGAAGGATTTTTTCTGCGAACAGACGCTTGTGGCAATCGCATCGCTCAGGGTTCACAATCCGAAGGCTTTCGTTACGCTACTCACAGACGACAGGACTGCGGAAACGCTTACGGGAAAGCGATCCGTGCTGAAGGAGGCGGTCGATGAACTGAAGGTTCTCCCTCTTGACGAAAAACTTTCGCCGATGCAGCGGTCGCGCTACCTGAAGACGGTCATGCGGAACGAGGTAGATGGGGATTTTCTGTATATGGATTCGGACATCGCTGTCGTGGGAAACTTGGATATCCCGGAGGAATGGCGCGGCGGAATCTATGCGGTGCTCGATTTTCACACGAACTTACACAAGGCGATCAACCGGAAGAAAGTGCTGAACGCGGCGAAGATGCTCGGTTTTTCCCCGATTTTGAACGATGAGCTTTTTAACGGCGGCGTGATGTTTGCGAGCGACACGCCGGAGGTGCGGGCGTTTTTTAAAAAGTGGCACGAGCTTTGGAAGTATTCCGTTTCCAAAAACTATCCCTACGATATGGCGGCTCTTGCCGAGGCGGATTTTTCGTTCGGCTATAAAATCCGGAAAATGCCCGGCGAATGGAATTGCCAGCTCGCTTACGGCAAGCGCTTCTTGCCGGACGCAAAGATTCTTCACTTCTTCGGTTCTCGGATTATCGATCCATGCGGTCGCCCGGTCCCGGATTCGATGGACGCTTTCTTGCCAAAGATTTTGCGGAAGAATTTTTATACGGACCTGAAAAATATCCCGGTGACGGTGGATGCCGACAAAAATATCCACATCGACGCCTATTACGATTCCGTCATCCGAAATGCGAAGGACGCTTTTCTGTTCCAGACGAAAAAACTGGGAACTTTCGGGGCGGATGTCGTGCGGTCCTATGCCTTTGCGCGGACGCTCGCGTTTTTGTATCGCAAAGTGCCTTTTCTCGTTCGCCCGTTTGAATGGCTGGGAAAGATCCGATGAACCTGCTCTATAACCTGGTTGCGGTGCAGCCCATCCACAATGCGAAATTTCACGGCGGCGGTTCGTATGGAGAAGTCGTGTTC
>JBNMGX010000074.1:0-8385 GCA_050872465.1 Hallerella sp. | reverse complement strand
GGGCTTTTTCATCCTGAATTTTTTAAAGTTCCGGTTCGTGTCCCGTCAGCCGTACGAAGATTTCCACGTATTTGGCGAGCGTGTTCTTGACGACTTCCGCGGGAATTTCCGGGCCCGGATAGGTTTTTCCCCAGTCGAGCGTTTCGAGCCAGTCGCGAACGTACTGCTTGTCGAAGCTTTCCTGGTTCTTGCCGACCTGGTACTTGTCTGCGGGCCAGTAACGGCTCGAATCCGGCGTCAGGACTTCGTCGATTAAGACCGTCTTCCCGTCGATTTCACCAAATTCGAACTTGGTGTCCGCGAGGATGATTCCCTTGGTCGCCGCATAATCGCGCGCCTTGGTGTAAACGTCGAGCGAAAGATCCCGGAGTTCCGTGGCGACTTTTTCGCCTACGATGTCGAAAGTCTGCTCGAAGGAAATGTTTTCGTCATGACCGACATCCGGTTTGGTGCTCGGCGTGTAGAGCGGCTTTTCGAGCTTTTCGCAAAGTTCAAGACCTTTCGGCAGGACATGTCCGCAAATCTTTCCGGTCTTCTGGTAATCCTTCCAGCCGGATCCGACGATGTAGCCGCGCACGATGCACTCGACGCTGTGGCGCTTTGCCTTTTTGACAATCATCGAACGTCCGCGCAGATAGTCCTTGTACTTCTGGAGGACGGCGGGATATTCATCGACATTTGCCGTGATCAGGTGGTTCGGCATTCCGAGGTGCTTGAACCAGAAGAGCGAAAGCTGGTTGAGAATTTTTCCCTTGCCGGTAATCGGGGTGGGAAGGACCACGTCGAAAGCGGAAAGGCGGTCGCTGGCGACCATGAGGAAGCTGTCGCCGAGGTCGTACATATCGCGTACCTTGCCTTGGTGGAACAGCGGAACATCGGTAATCGGGGTTTCGAATTTTAAGCTCATAGTGCCTTAAAAAATAGTTAAATTCCGGGCATGAAAACGATTGGAATCTGTGGCAAGATCGGTTCCGGGAAAAGCGCTGTCGGCGTGCTTCTCGCCGAGCGGGGAATGCTCGTGCTGGACCTCGACTGCGAAATGCACTTGCTGTATGCGGAATCGGAAAGGCTCCGGGATAAAATCGCGGAACGCTTCGGGGCGGACTGCATCCGGAACGGGACAGTTGACCGGGCCGCCTTGGCGGGGCGTGTCTTTCGGGAACCGCGTTCGCTTTCGGACTTGGAAGGGATTGTGTATCCGCTGCTCCGGAAAGCGGTGGAGGATAAGCTCACCGCAGCCAGACGGTTCGCTCCGCCGCCGAAACTCGCCGCTGTCGAAGGGGCGCTTCTCTTCAAGTGGCCGGAGTTTTCAAAGGCTCTTGAAGAAATCTGGGTGGTCGAAGCTTCCGAGACGATTCGGCTTTCCCGGCTTGAAAGGCGCGGACTTTCCCGCGAGGACGCTCTTCGCCGGATGCAGGTGCAGGCGCAAGATCCGCTGCCGCCGAACGACCGTTACGAGACAATCGACAATTCGGGTTCGATGGACGCTCTGAAAACCCGGGTAGATGAACTTTTGGCTTCGAAATTCTAAATTTGTAAAGGTTCTGTCAAGAATCGGTAAAAACGAATGCGATAGGCATTCACCACAAGGATGTACAAACAATGTTGTTTTCGCAGATAGCCCAAACCATTGCGCTCCTGATCGGCGGTGTGGGAATCTTCTTTCTCGGCTTGCGATTCCTTTCGATGGGGCTTCAGACGATTGCCGGCCCGACCCTCCAGAAGCTCATCGGCAAGGTGACGAACCATCGGGTTCTCGGGGTGCTAGTCGGAATGGGGGCGACCTGCCTTGTGCAGTCGAGTGCGGTCACGATGGCGATGGTCATCGGATTTGTAAACGCCGGAATCATGAAGCTCTCGCAGACTCTAGGCGTCATTATGGGAGCGAACATCGGGACGACGATTACGGGATGGGTTCTCGTGCTGAATATGGATCAGTATGGAATGCCTCTCGCCGGAGCTTGCGCACTGGTCTATTGTTTCGCCAAAAAGGAAAACGTCAAATACTCAGCCCTCGCCTTGTTAGGCGTGGGTTTTGTTTTTGTCGGGCTTTATGCGATGAAAGGCGCGCTTGCGCCCGTGTCGAACAACCAGGATTTTTTGAATGCGCTTGCCGTGTTCAATGCGGAGAGCCTGTTTAGCATTTGCGCATGCATCGTCGTGGGATTTCTCATGGCGACTATCATGCAGTCGAGTTCCGCTTCCCTGGGCGTGACGATCGTTCTTGCGTCCCAAGGGCTTATCGGGTTCAACACGGCGGCGGCTCTCGTGCTCGGGCAGAATATCGGGTGCACGATTTCGGCTCTGATGATTGCGGCGAATACATCGCGCCATGCGCGTCGGGCTGCGATATTTCATTTGCTGTTCAACATTTTTGGCGTCATCTGGGTGACGATTCTGTTCTCGCCGACGATGAGCGGAATGCGTTGGCTTTTGCACACGATTTTTGGAATTGAAAATCCCGATGATCCGAAGAACGTGATGCTTGCGATTGCGCTTTACCATACGACATTTAATGTCGTGAATACTCTCGTCGTGCTGCCGTTTACGGGGAAGATTCCCGCGCTGCTTGACAAGCTCTTCCCGAACAAGGTCAAGCCCAAACATGCCGTGGTGACGAAGCTCGAACCGGCCCTCATCAAGTCTCCGTTCGCAGCGATCACGCAATCGGGGCGCGAAATGGGAATGATGAACCAGACCGTGTGCAAGATGCTCAAGGACCTGCGGAGGGTTATTGACGGCAAGGCGGACAAGGCTACCATCGAAAGTATTTTCGAAGCCGAGACGAAGCTCGATTCCGCGCAGACGGAAGTTATCGGGTTCTTGACCGGGCTTCTTTCCACGAGCGTTTCCAAGAGCATCGCCAACGATGCGGAGCGCCAGCTTCGGATGAGCGACGATCTGGAGACCGCTTCGGATTACGTGACGCAGGTCTTGAAGCTTTTACTTCGGATGCGCGATCACAACGTCGCCTTTGACAAGGTCCACCAGGAAGACATCGTCCTGTTGCATGAGAGCGTCGAAAAGCTTGCGAACGACGTGACGGTAGTCCTTGAAAATCCGCGGAATGTCCAGAAGCTCGCCGATGTCCGCCGCGAAGGACATGAAATCACGGAACAGGTCCGCGAATATCGGGCAAGGCATTGGGGCCATGTCGCCGAGGTGAACGACGACCCGCTTCTCACAACGACCTTTACCGATCTGCTCGGCGCCTACCGCAAGATCAAGGAACATCTGGTGACAGCGACGCAGGCGCTCGGTGCGGAAATCATCGACGAGGGAAGATAGGATTTAGGGCTTAGAACCGCGGACATTTAGGTTCTAGGGTTTAGTCTGCGGACATTTAAGCTTTCGGGAGCGGTACGAGGGACACGGGAAATTTGACATTGCATGTCTAGGCTTTTTGTTGCGAAGGCCAAGGTTCCCCCTACCTTGCAACCACCCCCTAGGCCATGCAGTCCCCCGACTTTCCTTTCCCATGTCATTCCCGTGCTCCGACACGGGAATCTCCTTTCAGAGAAGGGATTGCCGGGTCAAGCCCGGCAATGACAGGTTAGCGATATAGACATTTGTAAGTCTGAACACTGATTCCTAAGTCCTGATTTCTCTCAACCCCTAATTTTCTTCGAGTGGATATTTTAGGTAGAAACTGTGGTGAACGACTTTTGGCGAGGTCTTGGGATAGTCCAGGATTGACTGGAGTCCTCGGGATTCCTTGCGGGCGAGCGCGCTTTTCACAATGAGGATGCTGCTTTCGACCGCATTACGGAATTCGAGAAGCGATACCGATTTCGGACTCGGTTCTTTCATCGCCGCTTCGACTTCGCGGTTGAATTCCCGGAGCTTTTCGAGGCCGGCTTTGAGACCTGCGACAGAACGGACGATTCCGCATTTGTCCCACATGAGCTTTTTCGCTTCGAGTGTTCGCTTTTTCCAATGGCGGTCCTGGGTCATGACGACCGTTTCGGAGGGAATGTTCGGTTCGCGAAAACTTTTTTTTAAGATGCCGGTTTTTTCCATGTTTTCGACGGCTCGGAGCGCAAAGACGACGCTTTCGAGAAGCGAGTTCGATGCGAGCCGGTTTGCACCGTGGACGCCTGTCGCAGCGACTTCTCCCGAAGCGTAAAAGCCTTCGAGCTTTGTCCGTGACCATGTATCGACGAGGATTCCGCCGCACATGTAATGCGCCGCCGGGACAACGGGAATCCAATCCTTGGTCATGTCGATTCCGACGGAGAGGCATTTTGCGTAGATATGCGGGAAATGCGTTCGCGTGTCCTTCGGGTTGTGGGCGGTGACGTCCAGATACATGCAGGGTTCGCCTGTGCGTTCCATTTCGCGGTGGATAGCTCGGGCGACGATATCGCGCGGAGCCAGGGAACGTAGCGGGTGCACGCCGTTCATGAATTCTTCGCCCTTGGAATTTTTGAGGATTCCGCCAAAGCCTCTGACCGCTTCCGAGATGAGGAACGATTTCTTGAGGCTCGGAGCGAAGAGCGATGTCGGGTGAAACTGCATGAATTCGATGTCTTGGATGGCCGCTCCGGCGCGGGCTGCAATGGCGATGCCGTCCCCGCAGGCGTCGGGAGGGTCTATCGTATGGAACCAGAGGCGTCCCGCTCCGCCGGTCGCCATCAGCGTGACCTTTGCAAAGATGGCTTCGGTTTTTCCTGTCTTCTGGTGGATGATTTTCGCACCGAGTACGCGCTTTTTCGCCTTGTCTAGCACCAAGTCTTCGATCAGGGCGTTTTCTAAGAACGTGATGTTCGGAAACTCGTGGAGCTTCGCAATCAGCGCCCGCATGATTTCCTTTCCGGTCAGGTCCGCTGCGTGGAGAATCCGACGGTGGCTGTGTCCGCCTTCCAGGTGAAGGTCGAACTGGATGCCCGAATCGTTAGCCTCTGCAGGCGTGAAGCGAACGCCCCATTTGACCAGCTGCTCGATTGTCTTCGGACCGTTTTCGACGAGAATCTTGACCGCATTCTTTTTGCAGAGGCCTGCGCCCGCTTCGCATGTATCGTCCTGGTGGAGCTTGAAGGAATCCTTTGGATCCGTCACCGAGCAGATGCCGCCCTGCGCATAGTTCGATGAACCGTCCGGCTTCGCCCCCTTGGTGAGAATGAGAACGGAATGCCCGTGTTCTGCGGCCTTGAGGGCTGCGCTCAAACCGGAAATGCCGGCGCCGAGGATCAAGATGTCGTACACTGTGGCCTCTGGAGTTGAAGTTTCGAAGGCGACACCCATAATAGAAAAAAAGAGAAATTACGGCTATACAAAAGCCCGCTTATCGGAAAAGAGTTCTTTTTTTATTACATTTGGCAAAAATCAATGGAGTTTACTCTATGCTGACATGGATTAACGAAAACGCGAAATGGGTTATTGCCATTTTTGCCGTAGGCATTGCGCTCGGACTTTTGGCGATGGACCGCACACCGGAGCAGTCTCACCAGTATCCGATTGGCCGTGTCGATGGTCACGAAATTTCCTATGCGGAATACAACAACCGCGTGAACCGCATCACCGAAGCGAACTACCGCGGACAGAACCTTTCGGATGAACAGCGCGCCCAGCTGCGCAGCGAAGTCTTTCGGACTTTTGTCCAGCAGGAACTCCTCAAGTCCCAGTTCGACGCGAACGCTCTCTATGCTTCCGTCGCCGAGATGAAGGCGGAACTGAAGAACAACCCGGATGCGGTCCGCCGAATGGTGAGCGAAGAGGCCCAACAGCGGATCTATATGATTCAGGCAAACTCCGCGAACGAGCAGGAGGCTTCCCAGAATATTCAGGCCTATCTCCAGACGCTCCCGCAGTTCCTTCTCGATACGGCTTTTGACAAGGCTGCGTTTGACGCCTGGCTCGAAACGCCGTCCGCTTACGAATGGATCAATATGCAGAGCTATGAACAGGAACTCAAGTCGATGACGATTCCCCTGCACCAGCTCCAGATTTTTGTGACGGCGAACGCCCACCCGACGAGCCTCGAATCCCAGTGGAACGTGAACAACCGCTTGACTTCCCAGGATGTCGAAGTCGCTTTTGTCTCGGCGGATGATTTCAAGGCGGATCCGGCTTCGGTGGATAGCCTCAAGGTGAATGCCTATTTCAACGCCCACCCGGACAGCTTCTTTGTCGAACGGGACGAAGTCCGCTTGGCCTACGCCTTCCTGCCGCTCCAGCCGACGGTCAAGGATGAAGAGGAAATCCGCAAGTATGCGATGACGGTCTATTACCAGCTGAAGGATTCTTCCTCGGTGTCGAGCTTTGAAGATATGGCGAAGGTTTCGAGCGAGGATGTCGCATCGGCGGCGAACGGTGGGCTTCTCGGCGATTACACGGCTCGCGGAACATGGGTCAAGGAATTCGAAGACGTCGCCTTTGCGCTGGATTCCGGCGAAATTTCGGAACCGGTTCGTACGCGTTACGGTTATCACATCATCCAGAGTCTCGGGAAGATGAAGGATTCGACGGGTGCGGAAAAAGTGAAGGCCGCGCATATTCTCTTCTCGGTCACCGCTTCCCCGGAAACGGTCGATAGCCTTGAAAAAATTCTTCTCGGCATCAAGACTGCGGTCGAAGAAGAGGATTCCTCGTTTGTCACAGCTGCCGCAGCCCGCAACGTTCCTTTGCGTGAAACGGCATGGCTCGGTCATAGCGATGAAATCCAGGAACTCGGATTTGTCGGCGGCCTTTCCGCTTACGCCTTTGTGAACAAGGAACGCCCGGACCTTGCGGAAGGAAAGGTTTCCGGGGCATTGAAAAACGGGAACTTTGTCCTGGTCGCTACGCGAATCGATAGTCTCGCGGCGGGCAAGCGCAGCGTGGCGCCTTACTATGAACAGATTAAAAACGGTCTGCTGCTCCAGGAATCCAAGGACGCAGCGCTCCATTACCTGAACTCGGTGGAAGACAAGGTGAAGGCAATCCAGCTTGCCGTGGATTCGAGCGGGACTTCGGCGGCGGATTCGAGCATTGAAAAAGTGACGGTCGAAAAGGCGACAGCCTCGTTTGACGGTTTCGTTCCGGGAGTAGGGTATTCCAATCCGGCGCTTTTCCGCGTGTTCTCGAAGCAGAAAATCGGCGAATGGGGGGAACCGTTTGTGACGAATGAAGGTGCCGCGATGGTCAAGATTTTAAGCAGAACCCTGCCGGATACATCGGCTGCGAAGACGGCGCTTACCGACGACCTGGCGAACACGTGGCGTTTTGGCTATGCGATGCTTTTCAACGATTTCGTTTCGAGTCTTGAAAAATCCGCAAACGTCGAAAGCAACCTGGATCTTTACTACCGCGAATAAGCGCATTTTGCAAAGCGAAAACTCTCCCGGAAAAGGAGAGTTTTTTTGTTTTCATCCCAAGCTGGATTTTGTTCGGTGGTCAAGGGTGACGATAAATTTTTACATTGCAGGCGATGCCGAAAACTCTCCAAGAATACTTGCCGCAAAAGGGCGAAACCGTTTCGTCCGAAGAACTGCTCGAACGTTTTCTCGCCTGGGCCGATGAACGGAAAATTAATTTGTATGAAGCCCAGGAAAACGCGATTCTTGAACTTTTCGATAACAAGAACGTTATCCTGAATACGCCGACGGGAAGCGGAAAATCCCTGGTCGCCATTGCGCTTCATTTCATGAGCCTTTCGCTCGGGCATCGTTCCGCCTATACGTGCCCCATCAAGGCTTTGGTTAACGAAAAGTGGCTTTCGCTTTGCAGGGAATTCGGGCCGGAAAACGTGGGCCTTTCGACCGGGGACGCCACGGTGAACGCGGACGCTCCGATTCTCTGCTGCACGGCGGAAATTCTGGAAAACCGTTCCCTTTCGGAAGGTGAAGCGTTGGACATCCAGGATGTCGTGATGGATGAATTCCATTATTATTCCGACAGGGAACGCGGTGTCGCGTGGCAGGTTCCGCTCCTGACGCTCCCGCAGACGCGGTTTCTTTTGATGTCCGCGACGATTGGAAAGACGACTTTTTTCGAACAGGCTCTTTCGAAACTGAACGGGAAGCCTTGCGTGACGGTGACGGGAACGGTTCGCCCCGTCCCTCTGGAATTTTCCTATTCGATGAATGAAATTTCGACGACTGTCCAGGGGCTTGTGAACAGCGGAAAGGCTCCGGTCTATGTCGTCCATTTTACGCAAAGTTCAGCAGCGGAAAACGCCCAAAACTTTACAAGTCTTAGTTTGTGTACAAAAGAAGAAAAAGCTGCGATTGCGAAGGAAATTTCGACATTCCGTTTTTCAAGTCCGTATGGACCGGAGTTCAAGCGTTTTCTCAAGCAGGGAATCGGGCTTCACCATGCGGGGCTTCTGCCCAAGTATCGCATCTTGGTGGAAAAGCTTTCCCAAAAGGGGTTGCTCAAGGTTATCTGCGGAACGGATACGCTGGC
>JBNMGX010000073.1:0-8449 GCA_050872465.1 Hallerella sp. | reverse complement strand
GTTTTGAAGGTGGTCTTGAAATCGCAAACCAAGATGGAATCGTTAGCCCTGCATACATAACACTTCACCCCAAAATCAAAATCGAACCTGGTTATCTTTATGCCCTATTCCATTCAAACCAGTTTATCAATCAAACAATGGCACCTGCTGTTGAAGGGGCGCGTGACGGAAGAAGCGTAAAATATGAGGTTCTGAAAAAACAAAGCATCGCTTTTCCTCCCCTTCCCGAGCAGCGGAAAATCGCCGAAATTCTGACAGCGCAGGACAGGGTGATAGCGCTCAAGGAAAAGCTGGTTGCCGAAAAGCGGAAGCAGAAAAAGTTCCTGATGCAGCGGCTGCTCTCGACGGACGACACGCGCCCTTTCAAGCTCAACGGCGTTACGATTGAAAAGGGAAAATGGGAAAAGAAAAAAATCGAAGACATCTTTAAAGAAACCTGTGAAAAAAATCAGTCAAATTCAGATGTCCTTACCATTATTCAAGGAAGAGGAACCGTTTTAAGGGAAGACTCCGGCAGAGAAATCATATATGATAAGAACGGTCTTTCTAACTACAAACATGTACAAAAGAACGATTTTATCATTCATCTCCGCAGTTTTGAAGGTGGTCTTGAAATCGCAAACCAAGATGGAATCGTTAGCCCTGCATACATAACACTTCACCCCAAAATCAAAATCGAACCTGGTTATCTTTACGCCCTATTTCATTCAAACCAGTTTATCAATCAAACAATGGCACCTGCTGTTGAAGGGGCGCGTGACGGAAGAAGTGTAAAATATGAGGTTCTGAAAAAACAAAGCATCGTTTTTCCTCCCCTTCCCGAGCAGCAAGCCATCGCCGAAGTCCTTTCCGCCGCCGACAGAGAAATCTCGCTGAGGGAACAAGACCTGGAACAGGAAAGGCAAAAGAAAAAGTCCCTGATGCAGCTCTTGCTTTCGGGCCTTGTGCGGGTAAACGCACCGGAGGATTCCCATGAGCTTTAACAACCAATCCGACATCCTGCGCGAAGACAATATCAGCAAGTATCCGGCGATCGAGCTGCTCGCCAAGCTGGGCTACCGCTACATCTCGCCCAAAGATGCGAACGCAAGCCGCGGCACAAGCTACGGCGTCCTGCTCAAGGACATCTTGCGGCACCAGCTTTCCCGAATCAACTCGTTCGAATTCGGCGGAATCCCCTACCGGTTCTGCCAGGAAAACATCGAAAGGGCCGTTTCCGATTTGGAAGTTCCGCTTACGGAAGGGTTAGTCAAGACAAGCGAAAAGGTTTACGATGCGCTGATGCTCGGCAAGAGCTATCCCGAAAAGCTCGCCGACGGGAGCACCAAAAGTTTCAACCTGCGCTACATCGACTGGGAACATTTCGACAACAACGTTTTCCACGTGACCGAGGAGTTCAGCTGCGACAGTTTCGACAGGCGAAAAAACGCGAGGCCCGATATCGTGCTGTTCGTAAACGGAATTCCCTTTGCGGTAATCGAATGCAAGGCGCCCGAAATTCCCGTCGAACAGGGAATCGAACAGATGATCCGCAACCAGAAAAAGGAATACATCCCGCAGCTGTTCATCTACACCCAGATTTTGTTTGCCACCAACAAGAACTCCGCAAAATACGCGACAACGGGAGTGGGCAAGGATTTCTGGAGCATCTGGCGCGAGCAGGACAGGGAGTGGCAAGACCGCTTGCTGAACCAGCATGTCGTCGGACGCACGCCCACCGAGCAGGACCGCATTCTCGTTTCGCTCTTTGAACCCGAGCGTCTCCGCAAACTCGCCAAATACTTCGTCCTGTACGACGGAAACGTCAAGAAAATCTGCCGCTACCAGCAATTCTTCGCCGTCGAGCAAATCATCAGGACCGTGCAGACAGCCGATTCCGCCGGAAACCGGCAAGGCGGAGTCATCTGGCACACACAAGGCAGCGGAAAATCGCTCACGATGGTGATGGTTTCCAAATACATCCTGGAAGAACTCCGAAAGAACGACCTCGGCGAAAGCATCGATTCTCGAATCGTCATCGTGACCGACCGCAAGGAACTCGACCGGCAAATCGCAAGGACTTTCGCCCACACGAGGCTCAGGCCGGCGATGGCGACCAGCGGTAAAAATCTCTGCACCCTCATCGGCGAAGGCAAGGCGGACATCGTCACAAGCCTCATCAACAAGTTCAACACCGCCGAAAACTGCGGCATCCGGAACAAGTCCCGGGACATTTTCATCCTAGTCGATGAAAGCCACCGCTCCAACTACGGCGCACTCGCCACCAAGATGCGCACGGTCTTTCCCAACGCCTGCTATATCGGGTTTACGGGAACTCCCCTTTTAAAAGGAGAAAAACTCACGTTGCAAAAATTCGGCAAGCTAATCCACCGATATACCATCAAGGACGGCGTTCTCGACAAGGCAATCGTCCCGCTAATATACGAAGGAAGATTCGTCGATCAGACCGTAGAAAAGGAGAATATCGATCTGTGGTTTGAAACCGTCACCAAGAAGCTGAGCAAGAAACAGGTCGCCGATCTGAAAACAAAATGGAGCAGCATCCAGCGTCTTACATCCAGCGATACCCGCATCAAACGCATCGCCCTGGACATTTACCAGCATTTTATGGACGGCTACAAGGCAAGCGGATTCAAGGCGATGCTAGCCTGCAACTTTAAACGGGACGCCATCCGGTACAAGGCCGTTTTCGACACGCTCTGCGACATCCGCACCGAAGTTGTCATCTCCCCGCCGGACATGCGAGAGGGACACGAAGAAATAGACGAGAGCGGCGACGACCTAGTCGTGAACTTCTGGAACAGGATGATGAAGCTTTACGACAATGCGGACGATTATGAAGAATCGCTCAAGAATAAGTTTATCGACGGCGAAATCGACATCCTGATTGTCTGTTCCAAACTGCTGACCGGATTTGACGCGCCGAGAACACAAATCCTATACATCGACAAGGAACTAAAAGACCATGGACTTTTGCAAGCTATCGCGAGAACGAACCGCCTTTACGAGGGAAAGGATTTCGGGCTGATTGTCGATTACCGCGGCCTCATCCAAAAGCTCGATTCCGCGATGGAAATCTACAGCGGTGCCGGTCTGGAAGGCTTTGACCCCGAAGACATCAAGGGAATCGTCACCGACATCATGATGAGCGTTGCCACGCTTCGGGAAACCTATTCCCAGCTGAACGACCTGTTTCGCTTTGTCAAAAATCCGAGTGACGAAGAGGAAATCGAGCAGGCCCTTGCCGACGGCAACCTTCGCGAAAAATTCTACAGCGCGCTCTGCCGCTTCGGAAACGCTTTTTCGACCGTGATGAATTCCGAAAAAGCCTTTGCCGCGTTTACCCGCGAAGAAATCCACATCTACCGCGACGCTTTCGTTTTCTATTCCAAGATTCGCAAGATTGTAAAAATTCGCTACGCCGATTCGATTGACAACGCCGAATACGCGAAGCAGATGCAAAACCTTTTGGACTCCTACATGTCCGTCAAGGATCTAAAAGTCATTTACGAGCCAATCGACATCATGGACCTTCATCACTTTGACAAGGTTCTGGACAGCATGCCTTCGGCTCGCTCCAAGGCAGACGCCATCGTTTCACACCTGACCAAGAGCATCCGCGAGAATTACGAAAGCAATCCTGCCTTTTACGCGACCTTTTCCGAGCGCATCCAGAAAGCCCTCGACGATTTCAAGAATTCCGTCATGGACACTTCGTTTCTCGAAAGGATGAAATCCATCTTAGACGACTACCGCAAAGGGGACTCCCGGATAGATTATCCCGAAAGGCTCAGGGAAAACGGGCACGCTCTGGCGTTTTACGGAGTAATCCTGCCGATTTTAAATTCCGCAAAGATTCCGAACGACACGGTAGCGGAAATTGCCATCAAAATTTCCGACATTATCCAAAACCACTGCATGGTCGATTGGCAAAACAATACGGATATTCACAATCGCATCCGACAGGATATCGATGACTTGTTTTTCGCACTCGAAAACGATAAAGGCATTTCCGTTGACTTTGATTCCATCGACAAAATTTCGGAAAGCGTCCTCCATGTCGCATTGAGGCGTTACTGATGCAAAGAACCGTAAAGCTTGAAACCCGAAACATCGAATACACCCTGGAACGCAAGGCCGTCAAGAAGCTCAATCTGCGCATCAAGGCGGACCGGCGCATTTTCGTGTCTGCATCGAAAAGCATCCCGATAAAGGAAATCGATGCGTTTATCAAGAAAAACAGCACCTGCATTCTTCAAAGCATCCAACGATTTTCGGAAACCGCAAGACAGAAACCGTCCGACAAGGCTTTTATCGATGGGGAAACCATCCCGCTATTCGGCAAGAACCTGCGTTTAAAAGTTAAAAGGGCAAACCGGAATTCAGTCGAATGCGACGAAAGCTACATCACGCTTTCGATAAATGACACCTGCGACATCAAGCGGAAAAAGCAACTGTTGGAATCATGGCTGAGGAAACAATGCAAATCAAAAATCGAATCGATTTGCCAAAGATTCTATCCGCAATTCAAGAAGTACGGAATTTCGTTTCCTGCAATCCATCTGCGAAAGATGATTTCCCGTTGGGGGAGTTGCGTACAAAGTAAAAACCTGCTGACTTTCAATTCCTTACTTGTAACGGCTCCGGTATCCTGTATCGAGTATGTGGTCATGCATGAGCTTATCCATCTGCGATATCCTTTCCACACTCGGGAGTTTTACCGACAACTGACCATTTTCATGCCCGACTGGAAAATGAGAAAGTCTCGACTGGAAGCCTTGTAATTCCCCCTACAGTTCCATCTCCACCTGAAGGCTTTTCGGGTGGAAGCTCCGCCGGTGTTCCGGCGTCAAGCCGTGCACGCGGATTCCGTCTAAGTGCGCCTTCGTGCCGTAGCCCGCGTTCTTTTCAAAGCCGTAGCCCGGATATTTTTCCGCGAGACCATCCATGTAGCGATCCCTGAAAACCTTCGCGAGAATCGATGCCGCGGAAACGCTAGCGACCCGCCCGTCACCCTGGACAATCGCGAGCTGGCACTCGTCCGGGACGCCGCGGACTTTCAGGTTCCCATCGACAGCAAGCAAAAGTTTCGCCCCCGCGGGAAACGCGCCTTTCGCCTCAATAGGAATCTCCGGTTCGGAAGTGAAAATTCCGGGAAAGTCCAAAGCCGAAAGAGCGCGCCGCATCGCGAGAAAGTCCGCTTCGAGGATGTTTATCTCGTCGATTTCTTTCACGCTCGCACTCGCAATCGCATAGCAAAGACATTCCTCTTTGACCTTTTCGAACATCGCTTCGCGCTTTTTCCGGGAAAGTTGCTTGGAGTCGTTGAGGGCAGAATCCGCCACCGGATTTTTCAGGACGGCGGCACAGGCGACAACGGGACCCGCGAGCGGCCCGCGCCCGACTTCATCGATTCCGACGATAACGCAATCGGGATAATTTGTACGCAATGCTTTTTCCCCTTCCGAGGGAGTCTGCACATCTCGCAAAAAATCGGGCAGTTTGAATTTCATTTCCAGCGTCCTTTCCGGCTTCGAACCTAAAACTTCGGCTTTCCCTTTCCACGGGAAAATCCCTTTTTCCGCCTGCAAAAATAACTTTCTAGATTTACCGTGAAAAATTTTCAACCATAGGAATCCCTCATGACTTTTGACAAATATCTGGAATCCGCCAAGCTGCACGGCTCGGTCAAGGACCTGATGACAAAGGGCCTCGCCGTCGAATTTATCCAGCCTTGGTACACGCCGCTTTCCACGACACCGGCGACGACGGGAATCGCTGTCGGCGGCATCGGAACCACCTACACGGTTACCCCGGCGGGGACAACGCCCGTAACGAGCATGATCCCGGGCGTCCAGGTTCGCGCCACAGACCCGAACGATTTGCGTCTCCAGAACATGTTCTACCGCGAATCGGTCATCGGAAAGAACAGCCAGCTCGCCATCCGGAACTTTTTTGAATTTTCCCGCAAGAACCAGTTCTACACGCTGAAGGATTCAGACGGAAACGCCCTCTTTACGGAGACAAACGAAAAGGACGCTCTGAAAAAAATCGCAAAGGTTCTCGCCGACAAGAAATTTTTCGCAACGAACAAGGACGCCCTTCTCCGCTGGCACACGGAATTCAGCCCGCGCACGCAAAGGATGATCGACGCCGGCGAAACGACATCTCCCGAATTCAACCGCAGCGTCCTCATCGATTTCTTTGACGGAGAACTCGGCGAAAAGGCGGAAAGCCAGGGAGCCTTAACGGCCGCATTCGGAGACGATTCCGAATTTCTAGGCGAGAAAGGATACGATGCGCAGAAGATGGAATACACGGCGGAATATCCGCTTTCCCGCACCCGGTTCAAGGGGACGAAAGGCGTCCAGATGACGCGCTACCAATACAGCTATGTCCTCCCGAACGCTGAACGCATTTCGAGCCTCCCCGTGAGCGCGGTCCGCTACGAACTCGTGAACCCGACCAAGGATATCCGCGAAGTGACGCTCGTGCAGATGCAGGAAAACTATTGCGGTTACCAGATTGCGAAGGACCGGCAGGGCGTCCAGGATTCCTCTTTCGTGCTCGTTCCATCGGCGCGGAATCCGAAAAGCGTCGAATTCGATGCGACACTTGCCGACGGCAGAAAGGTCAAGGGCGTCGAGTTTTACAACGAGAAGAATCTTTCCGAAAGCGACTTCGACGGCTGCATGGGAATCAGCGCGACATGGAACCCGAAAGACGACGTGAACGTTTCGACAAAGCCGCTCTTCTACCGCGACGACCAGAAGGTTGTCCTTGCGGGAGCGCTCCACAGCGGACGCGTTTCAAGAAACTTCGTCAAGAACGTCTATAGCGGACGCGAAACCGTCGCCGGTGCGCTGGTCGTGACAGTCCGTCTGAAGCCCCACGCCAAGGCGAGCGTCCAGTTCAATACGGTTCTCGACTTTCCGCACATCCGCATGAACGGCCTGGAATCTCTCAAAAAGTACACCGTCTTCTACCCGGAACCTTTTGGCCGCGTCCAGGCGATGCTCTCGGAAGCGCTCAACTTCGATGGCGAATTCGAAAAATCTTTCGGTGACGCCTACCGTGCGCTCGCCCCGGAAAAGAGCCTCGCGAAGCTCTTCCCCAAGGACAAGAAAAAGCAGGCGAACTTCCGCTCGCTCGCGCTCAACACGCTGAGCTTCATCCCCGAAGCGAGCGTCTGGGACAAGGACGACCGTTTCCTCGTCCGCGAATGCGCCGACTACCCGTTCTTCAATTCGCTCGATGTCTATTTCTACGGCAGCTTCTCCCTGCTCGCGCTTCTCCCGAGACTCGACGGCGAAGTGATGAAACGCTTTGCCGATGCGATTCTCGCAAGCGACCCGAAGACAAGACGCCACCACGAATATGTGAACCATCCCTTTGCGGATCTTCCCGAAGCGAAACTCGAAGGCCCGCGGGCCGTATGCGGAGCGGTCATCCACGATCTCGGAAGTCCGTTCGACGCAAAGCCCGACGCCTACGACTGGCACAACGTGAAGGAATGGAAAGATCTCGCCCCGAAATATGTACTGATGGTTCTTCGCCACTATAAGTTCACCGGCGAAAAGAATATCGTCGAATATTGCAAGGACGCCGTCTATGCCTGCATGGAATATCTAGAGAAGATGGTCGGCGAAGGCGAAAACTTCCCGCTCACCCACGGCACGGACGATACGTTCGACAACCTTTCCTCCAACGGCATCTCGGTCTATTGCGGTTCCCTCTGGATAGCGGGACTTCGCGCCGCGGCAAAGATTGCGGAACTGGTCGGGGATTCCGCACGGTCGCTCGACTGGAACCGGAAAGCCTCCGAAGCGGAAAAGGAATTCCACGCAGCACTTTGGGACGAGAACGAAGGATACTTCCACTTCTTCGCGACGCCGATCGAAGCCAAGGACGTGAACTTCGAGCATTTCGACAAGGTGATCGAAGCGCTTGCCGACGAAGTTCCGCTCTCCGGCACGGACACGCAAAAGCTCCGCGAACTGAACGACTGGCTCGACTTCTCCGAAATTCCCGAAGACGTCGAACTTTCGAAACTCGAACTCCGCAAGTTCAAGAAGGAATGGCTCTACGGCTCCTGCCCGGAAGCGTTCCGCGATTCGTTCCACGCGAAAATCTCCCTGGACTCCGACGACGTTTTCGCAGATTCCATGCTCGCAGATACCTACCTGCGGCTGCTCGGACTCGAACCGCTTACCGATGACGCCAAGGGAAAGAGCACGCTCGACCGCATTTTCCGCACGAACTACAAGGCGAATTCACCGCTCCTCGGCGCGGCGAACCTCGTCCACAAGGACGGCTCCCCGCTCGACGAGTTCAACTTCCAGGCCCACGACGTATGGATCGGCATCCAATACAGCATCGCAAGTGGCATGATCCTCCACAAGTCGTTCGACGAAGCGCGCGAAATCGTCGAAAGCATGATCCAGAACCT
>JBNMGX010000072.1:0-8616 GCA_050872465.1 Hallerella sp. | reverse complement strand
GCGAGGGAAGCGGTTCTTGAAGAGAAAAAATTCCCGCCCGGATGTCCGCCTGGAATTTTTCCGAAAGGGTGTCCCGGGAGGCGTTCGGCAGGGAAATTTTCTTTTGCGGAGGCGTTCCCCAAAAACAGCCCTTGCCGGGAACCGTATAGATGATTCGGTGTTTTGAAAGTTCGCGCAAGGCTCGCTGGACAGTAGCCGAAGCCGCGTTCAGGGATTTCATCAGCGTTCTTACCGAGGGGAGTCTGTCTCCGTCGGCATGGACGCTTTGAAGTAACGCCTTGGCGATTTCGTCTTTCATTTTTTCTTCAGCCCTTTGTGGCGACCGATTAGGTCAAAAGTTTTGAGAAATTCCGGGTGGGAAGCGGCTGGCCGGACGGATGCTCCGTTTTTTCGGATAGCTGTCGGGTCATCCTTGGGAATGTTTCCATGGAAACCTTCCTCGCCCGCCTTGGTGAGGCTTAGGATGAGATGTCCATCTTGAATGTTAACATTTTCCGGGCTCATCGTGACGCGGTTTTCGTCAAAAGTCCAGTTTCCTGTCGCCCAGCGATTGTCGTCAAAATGATCGAAATCGTCTGTCCAGGCGAGTGTAAAGTCGGAACCGTTTTCTCCGGCGCCGGGGGTATAGGTATAAACCTTTACCCAGTCGATAAACTGGTGAACGGGCAGGATCGATTCGTCAAAGGCTCCGACCCAGGCTTCGATTTCCGAAGACCAAAGATTGAACCGCAATCCCTGCTCGCGGATGAGAGCGGCGACCTGTCCCTTGGTATCATTGGAATCGGTCATCGTCTTTCGGACGACAATGCCGTCGATGATCCATGAAACGTATGTCGGAGTCCATTCCATGCCGTATGTATGATAGCCTTGGTTTGCGGCAGGGGAGAGGGCATGGTGCTTTTCGCTCGTCTTTTTCTTTTCGGCTGTTCCCGTGATGATGTTCGACTGGAAGCTTTCCGGCTTCTTGCCGAGAATTTCGATATCGACTTCGACCCAAGGCTCTTCACCGCCCATATAGGAATCATTGTGGTAGAGAAACATGGAGCTGACGATTCCCGAGCCTGCCGCCATTTGCATCCGGGCTTCGTATTTTCCATACATCTGGGTTTCTTGGGTGTAAAGTTCCGCACCCGAGTAATCCTTGTCCTGTGCCGTAGCCGCGGAAGAAAGAATGCCGAGTGTAAGCATAAGAACCTTTTGAAGTTTCATAGGAGTATCCTCGTTTTTGATTATTTAGAAGATAGGTTTGTGCGAAAAGAAATCCTAATGTTTCTATCTAAAAATAGATAATTCTGTATCAGGTGTATCAGTTATTCGGGGAAATTAGAACTTAGTCGAGAGAGCTTAGAGCTTAGAACTGCGGACGTCTAGGTTCAATGGACAGTGATCAGCGGTCAGAAGCGCAGACGTTTAAGCTTTCGGGACGCGCTAAGCGGGACACGGGATGCGGTATTTCTAAGCGAACTGTTTCCGCATACTGTCATTCCCGAGCTTGTCCGCCGCGGCGGACGCAGACGCGGGAATCCCTTTTCGGTACGCTGTCATTCCCCGACTTGATCGGGGAATCCCTTTTCAGAGATTATCGGGTCAAGCCCGATAATGACATTTGCCGGGTCTATGCCCGGTAATGACTGTTTAAGCGCAGTGTTTGCCGCTTGTAGCGAAGCTCCGTCTCGGCGTGGCTTTGGTCAGCATATCTGCGGCGGTCTTGCTCCGACACATAGGAAAACAGGTTCTAACTTTCGAGAAATCTTTTGGAGTATCTTTGTCCCGCGATTGGCCGTTGCTGGTTTCTAGTAATCCTTGACGCAGCGAACGGAGTATGCGTTATTTTTGAAATGGTAGCTCTTTGAACTCAGATTCGGGTAGTTGTAATACAAGTGTCGTTGGTAAGCGTAGTCTGCGGCGTACTCCGTAGAGTTCCAGAAGACCGCACTGTTGTGTACTTCGTAAAATGTCCCGTCGCTCAAGCGGCTTCCCGTCGGAAGCGCTCCAAAGCCGAAAGAGTCCGAGCCGTTGCCCGACTTGCCGTGATAAGTATCCTCCCACCCGTATGTCGATTTTAACGCATAACCCACAGAATCCTCGTATCCGATTTGTACGGCGACAGTGTCAGCTAGGATGCGCCACTCCGTCGTATCGGGTAAATGCCAGCCTTCCGGGCAGATTCCGCGGACCTGTCCGCTTGCGGAACACTTTCTTTTATAGCCGCAATCCTTGCCGTTTTCCGAAAAGCGGGCCGCCGAATCCATCGCAGCTGCCCATATGTAAAGGCGACCGTATTCGGCGCAGGAATCTTCGTAGCAGAAGCTCAATGTGTCCGGCATGTAGGCGTAGTTCAGGTTTTCCGCCATCCAGGTCTGGGAGCCTATTTTGACCATTCGGTATGTCTGTCCGTCACGATTGTCTTCGAACAAATCAAAGAGGCGATTGCCGGAGCATTCTTTACTGGATGGGTCGTAAACTTTGCCCATGCATTTTCCATAAAGAGAATTTTTATGGCAGAACTCCTGTTCGGGATCAAATCGTTTTCCCCGGCAGAGCGGGTAGAGAGAATCCTTGTGGCAGAAATTCGAATCCGGGTCGTAAATTTTTCCGTTGCAGAATGCCTTGTACAAGGTAATCGAATCCGCTCCGCAGACCAGTATTACGGTGCCGTCGCCGTTGTCCGTAAGCGTACAGCCCACACCGTTTTCACCGTTCTTGCCTATTCCGTCCGCACCGTCCTTGCCATTTAGAACAACTCCGACCGAGTCGTCTCCGCAGACGACCTTATAGCCCGAGCTGTCGGAAAGAAGTTCCACCGTGCACGATGTTCCGTCTTTTCCTACAGTCGAAACATTCTTCCAGGCGGAATCCGCACACACATAGACCGCGTTTTCTTTTGAAACAAATCTCATCTTGCCCGAGATTTCATCGGAACATTTTCCAAGCGAATCCGCCGCCCCTACGACTTCTAGTCCGGAGGTTTCCATCGTTACATTTGTCACATCGTCACCGCAAGCGGTAAGGAACATTGCGATTAAAAAAGTGGGCAGGGACAATCTGTAAGTTTTCATCGGCAATTTTCCTTCTTTGTTAAATTCAATCCGAAATGTAATTCTTTCGGACGGATGTTGAAAGCTTTCTATTCTTATCTTGCTGAGAATTGCATTTTGAGTTTTCTTGCCGTTTAACATCTCCCGCTTCCCTCTTCCCGTGTCCCACGTCCCGTTTTTCGCAAATAAAAAAGCAAGCCCTTTGGGAACCTGCTTCTTGAAATTTGGAAGGAAAATTCGAAACTAGTTTTTCGGCTCGATGACTTCGAGGCCGCCCATATACGGACGGAGAACTTCCGGGATGACAAGCGAACCGTCTTTTTGCTGGTAGTTGTCGCAGATGCCGACCATGACGCGCGGCGTGGCAAGGCCCGAGCCGTTGAGCGTGTGGACAAAGACGTTCTTGCCACCGATTTTCGTCTTGATGTTCGCGCGGCGCGCCTGGAAATCTTCAAAGTTCGAGCAGGAGCTGACTTCGAGCCATTTCTGTTCGACGGGTGCCCAGACTTCCAGGTCATAGCACTTGGCCGCTCCGAATCCCAGATCTCCCTTGCAGAGGTTCAGACGGTGGAACGGCAGTTTCAGCTTTTCGAGAAGTTTCTCGCCAAAGCATGTGAGTTCTTCGTGCATCTCGTAGCTGTTGTCCGGGCGGGAGAAGAAGACCATTTCCACCTTGTTGAACTGGTGTAAACGGAGAAGTCCGCGCGTATCCTTGCCATAGGAACCGGCTTCGCGGCGGAAGCAGGCGGAATAGGCGCAAATCCGCTTGGGAAGCTCGCTTTCGGGAATGACTTCGTTTGCGTACAAATTCGTGAGCGGAACTTCGGCGGTCGGGATGAGGAACAAGTCGTCGTCCTTGTCGCAGCGATACATGTCTTCTTCGAACTTCGGAAGCTGACCCGTGCCGCGCATCGTGTTGCGGGTGACCAGATACGGCGGCGTGATTTCTTCGAAGCCGTTTGCGCGATGTTCATCGAGGAACCACTGGATGAGGGCACGTTCGAGGCGGGAACCGAGTCCGCGATAGACGGGGAATCCGTTGCCCGAAATCTTTGCTCCGCGTTCGAAATCGAAAATGCCGAGCCTTTCGCCGAGCGTCTTGTGATCGACCGGGGTGAAGTCGCGGTCCTTGGAGTAGTAGTCGAACGGAAGCGGGCCTTCCTTTTCAACGACGTTGTCGCTCGAATCCTTGCCTTCGGGAGCTTTCGGGGCGATGTTCGGAACGTGCATCAGCATCTCGGTCTGCTTGAATTCCAGGTCCTTCAGCTTCTTATCCAGTTCGTCGATCTTGTCGCCGAGTGCGCGCATTTCCTTGACCGCTTCGTCGGCGTTTTCGCCTTTCTTTTTCAGCTCGCCGATTCGCTTGGATTCCGCATTGCGTTCGCTTTTCAGCTTTTCCACTTCGGAAAGGAGCGGACGGCGCACTTCGTCGATAGCGAGAATGTCTTTTAGGCTGACCGTCGTGTATTTCTTTTCTGTTTCGGCAATGAAGTATTCCGGGTTTTCGCGGATTTTACGTATATCGAGCATGAGAAGCCTCGTTAAAGTTTTGATTCCTTTATAATCTAGCTTTTAGAATTTATTTTTTGGAATATGAATCGTCTAAAAATGCTTTTTTTCTTGGTGGTTTCCGCAATTTGCCTTGTCGGCTGTTACAGCTTTACGGCGAGTACGCTCCCCAGCCATATCCGGACGGTGCAGATTCATGAAGTCGATAACAAGACGCTCGATCCGGTACTTGGGAACACGCTCCGGGACAGCGTCGTGAACCTTTTCCGGAAAAACGCGGGCAGGGTCCGGTTGGTAAACGAAGAAGCCGATGCGGATTTCGAAATGACTCTCCTGAGCTATACGAACAAGCCCGAAAACTATACGAGCGGCTCCGAGGTGGAGACTTACCGCGTAACGCTCCGGGTAAATGTCCGCTTCTACGACAATGTCGCCGAGAAGATGATTTACAAAGGCGAAAACCTTTCCGCCGACGGAACGTATGATGTGCTCCAGAACGAGACGGAAGATCGCCACGGTCAGGCGCGCGCCATCCAGAAATTGCAGGACCTGATCATCGCAAACGCGCTTGCGAAATGGTGATGCGGGAAAATTTTTAAGCCGAGATAATTTCGATAGAAGAAATCTCGTGTTCTAAAATTTCCACCATACAATCGTTTCTTTTGAAAAGAACGCCCTCTTCTCCAAGATCGTTGTCATCGGAGTTTTCTAAATCATCAATATAGGCAAAGATGATTTCATCATTATTTGTGATGATTTTTACATTTTGATGAAGGTAACGCTTGAACTTGTTTAATCTTGTAGGTTTGGAGTAATCGGTCATTGTTTTTTTTAACATATCTTCCATTATAGGGATCTGTTCTCGACTCCAGCCATAGATTGCCATCTTTTCTTCTGTTGTCATTTTTTCAAAATCATTTTTCATTTTCGTTATACCTCGGAACAATATGGGTTCCTTTTTTGGAATAGTGAATTGTAAAATAGTTCGTGAAAACCATTCCATGCCCGCTATCAACTACTCCGACCGGATATGGTGACCGAACAATTTCTTTGTTAAGAAATTCGCCGTATCTGCTGATTACAGGGACACCTGTTCCGTGTAGTGAATTTACTAATTTTTGAGCTTCGTTGGCAGGAAATAGAATTATCCCGGGGCGTTTAAGTTTGTTTTTTAAATTTTGCAATTCTTTTTGTTTAAATTCATTGGTTCCCGGAATATGTTTGTTTTGTTTGTTAATCTCTAAAGCTTTTGGTTGTTTTGCTGAAACAATATGTTTAATAGCCTTAATCCTATCTTCGGAAAATCCTTTTGCGTTGGCCTGTGCAACTTTTTCAGAGGCTGAAAGCATTGGTAGATTCAAACCCATAAAAGAGTCTTTGCTTGCTAGAGGAAGTTCTGTCTGTAGGTACTTCTGAGGAAGTAAGTCCAGCCGGTTTTTGTAAGGCTCCTTAAGTATTGGAAGCTTGTAGGCGGTGTTGACTGTGGTTGAATTTTTAAGCCCCATGCTTTTCTCCGTGAGATAGCTCAAATTCACTAGGAAATCGACAAATCATGATACCTAAATTGATAAAACGCTGGAAAATTTTTTTAGGTGCATAACCGTAAATAAGCAATTTCTTTGGCTTTTTTCTTGTACAGAGTTCATCTAATCCTGCTTCGAAGACAAGCCTATAATCGGCACGGCGCAAAGCTCCATGTGAACCAATTGCTAGTAAGGCGTTTGGAGGAATCCCATTAAAACAAAAGTCATAAGAACGAGCATCGCCAAATCGGACATTTTGAATACATTGAAAACCGTTTTCCAAAAAAAGCTTGAAACAGTCTTTGTTAAATTTCGCATTCGCTTTTTGCAATTCGATGGGATCGCACCATCCGATACTGGCGTCTGGAGATATCACTCCTGGAAAATTTTTAAGATGTTCGAGAAACGCTTCCGGTTGTTTTCGGAATTTTGAAAATTTATAGTCTTCTTCATAAAAGTGAATCCAGGCATTGTAATCTGGATGTGACAGAGATTTGGAAAAAGACTGAAGTTTTTTTGGAAAATTTAGCATATACAATTCCTTTAGCCATTGGAAGTGTGGCTTTTTGGGAGTTTGCTCTTGAAGAGAATATGTGGATATGCTAAATTTTAACCCAAGTTAGCTCAATAACTAGGAAATGCTTTAGCATATCTGGGAATGGACCTGTAATTGATGATAGGCGAAATCTTTACAGGTCCTTTCTTGTAGATATCTTTATCCAACCTCCTTGACAGATTTGTCCTTTTTATTCTGTTCTTGAGATTTTATGTGATTTACGAGAATGGTCTCATAGTTTTTGAGTTTTCCTTGAGAATATTTTTTCCACTTTTTGTAATTGCTTAGGGCGAAACCGGCAGCTTGTTCGCTGAGTTTAAATGTGGAGCGAATTGCCCATAACGAAATGTTTGGCAATAAATTGATTAATGGAGGTGGAGCTTTGATGTATTTGGCGAAGAATGCCGCTTCGGCTTCTTTTATCATGTTTGATTTATAACTATCGTGATTATGCTCAAGAATGTAATGCCCGATTTCGTGAAGAATGGACATTTCGCGGCGTTCTTCGAAAATGCTATCATTAAAGAAAATGAATACGTCATACCCTTTTTCACAAAGAAAGGCATCGTTACTAGCTTTTATGGCTAGAATTTTTTCCTCTTCTGTTAAACAACAATAAGGAATCAACTTTATTTTTAAGGCCTGAGCCAAATTATGTACAGAAAGAGGGTAGAACAAATTGCATTGTTGGATGCAGTTTGCAACTTCAATTTTCAATTCTTCATATGTTTTGTCTTCTAGTCTCATCTAGCTTTTGGGGAAAAGTGATTTTTGACGAGAAGTGCGATAAGCTTGGTTTTGTCGTTGTCCGATAGTTGGTCGGCATTACGAGCGACTATGTTATAGATACGAGTAAAATCTAAAGTTCCATCCTCTTTGTCGGCTCCTAATAAAAATTCCACAGAACAGCCTAAAACTGTAGCCATTTTAGATACGACGGCAGCTCTTGGTGTACGGTCTCCTTTGAGGTAGTGGCTTACAGCGGCTTCGGTGATGCCGCTTCTTTCCGCTAGCAATTTCTGAGTCAGACCGCTTATTGCGATTGCTTTTTGTAATTGGGAGTTAAAAGTTTTTTCCATAAGGAACTCCTTTTGGACTATAATATAGAAAAAATTATCAAAATGTCAATTATTTTCTTTTGTATTTTTAAAATTTTTCAAAAATTTCCAGATAAGTAATAATAAATGGTAATTATTGAAAAGTCATTTGGCTTGGATTTTCCTTGAAAATGAGTATCTTAAGATAGCTTCGTATAATCCTGGGTATTTGTTCGGATTTCTTTGTTAAAACTAGAAAATGTTTTTTTGATATATTATAGCGGATAAATGAGCAAGGAAAACCAACAGATTGCGGATATTAGCGAGGACTTTATCGAAGGGCTGTCTTTGAACATGCTCAAGATTCTGTTGCAGGATTTTACCAAAAGTTCATCTAAAAAGTATGCGCCAATTTTTTGGGCGACGGACGATTACAGGCATCTTGGGCCGGACTATGCATACGACAAGCCGATTCTTCCCGAACTGATCACCGGCAGGCATGGCAAGGTTGTCCAGCCTCGAATTGTCAAGAGCAAGACCGTCCAGACGGCTCGCAGCAAGGAAATGGCAGAAGTTTTTACGCCGAGCTGGGTGTGCAATTTGCAGAACAATCAAATCGATGCGGTTTGGTTTGGACGGGAAGAGGTTTTCAATCGGGAAATCCCCGGTGAAAATGGCGAGCGTTCCTGGAAACCGACGACAGGAAAAATCGTATTTCCGTCCGAAAATTCGGATGCTTCCCCAAAAGATTCACCGAAGGATTGGAAAGCGTATGTAACGGATGTGCGCATCGAGATTTCTTGCGGTGAGGCTCCCGGCAATTTTCAGGCAATATGTCCGCTTGGGTAGTTTAGTTTAAAGTTAGTATGTCATCCCGCTTTTTGCAAGTGGATTCGGTGCTTAAGGCTGACGGTTTCATCAATTTTATAGAGCTTTCTCCTTCCCCCAAAGCG
>JBNMGX010000071.1:0-8670 GCA_050872465.1 Hallerella sp. | reverse complement strand
GTCGCAGGAATAGTTCACCGCGGAATTGTCCGCATTCGAAACCGTCACCGTCGCGGCCACGGATTTCTTATGCATCGCCGAAGTTGCGGCAAGCGTTGCGCTCTCGCCCGAACCGGACATTTCGCCATATGCAGAAGTCCAAGAATATCCCGTAATCGGGGACTCCGACTCCGCGCTGACCGTCCAGGTAATCGTCTCGCCCGCCTTGGCTGTCGCCTTATCCGGTGTGCAGGAATTGACAACGATGGGAATTCCCTGCACTTGAATCGGCGAACAGGCGACCTCGTTGCCGTCAACATTTAAGTAAGCCTTGAACGAACCCGCTTCCGCATACCGGACATTCACCTCTTGCAGGCCATTTCCCTGCAGGCTCGTCGTCGATGAGCCTTCGAACGCCCAGACAAAAGGCGCGAGAATCTGGTTTTCAAGAGCTCCCGCGCTGCGGTAGAACTTCCAGGTCGCGAGTTCCCCCTTCTTGATTTCGGAAGTTGTCGGTGCGCAAGTTCCGTTCACCAAGTTCTTCGGGTCGTTCAGCGCTTCGTTGCCGCTGGTCGTTTCCTGCGCCTTTGACGACGAAGACTTTACCACGCTTGCGCTGGAAAAAGGCTTTTCGCCCGATGCGCTCGAACTCGAATTTTCGACTACCGTTCCCGAGGAAAGTTCCACGTCCGCCGAAGAAACCGGAATTTCCGGGTCGGAACCCGACGAAGAATCCCCTCCGCAGGCAAAAAGTCCAAAAGAAAGCGCAAGAGCGCCTATTCCGCGATAGAACTGCCAAACATCCGAAAATTTCATGCCTCTAAATATATATAGTCATGGACTGTTTTCGATTGTAATATTTTGAATACGATTGGGCGAAACATCCCGAAATGAACTATTTTATGGCGGGATTGTGTGATTTGTGTCTGGATAAAAAAGGAGCCTTTGTGCCTGTTTTGCCTCTTGTGCTGCTCTTTGCGGCATCGCTTTTCGCTGTAGAACAAGAACAGCCAACCCCATACGACCTGATTCGCCCCGTGTGGCCGATGACCTGGGACACTTCCGCAACCGATGAAGGCGGTACGGTCGAAAGCTTCAGCTCTTACGTTCCCAACAAGACGAAGCACAATACGGTTCCTCCCATAGGTTCCATGCCGCTCGACTTTGTCCCGAACGGCATCATCCCCGATTCCCTGAACCAGGCATACCGCGACGCCCAGAACGTGCGCATCGGGCGCATCCGCATCAATCAGGCGGGCTATCTCCCGGACGACGCGGAAAAGCAGTTCTACTATGTCTCCGACAACAGCTGCAAGGAAACCTTTTCGGTCGTCGATCTCGAAGGGAACGTGGTGGCTGACGGCGGAACGTTCGTAAGCTCCGGCAAAACGACCGAATCCTCGTACACGATTGTCGCCGGAACAAACGCCGCGACGAACAACCAGAAGCGCTACTCGGTCTCCAAGGATGGCCCATCGGGAACCGTCTGTATCGGAAACATCTCCCAGCTCGGCGGACTTGCCGAAAACACGCGCTACCGGATTAAAGTTCTCAAGCAGTATTCCTCGACGTTTATCATCAGCGACAAGGTCTATTCGATGGTCCGCGACGCGACGCTCAAGTTCTACGGCATCAACCGCAGCGGAAACTCCGAATCCTGGTTCCACAAGCCGAGCCATACCAAGGACGGCGGTGGAAAGTTTGTGAGCGGAAAGTCAAACGTCAGCGGATTTACGCCGCTCGAAGGCGCGCTCCAAGGCGGCTGGTACGACTGCGGAGACCATTTGAAGGAATCGCAGACACAGGCCTACGCCTTTATGGTGCTCGCAGTGATGGCGGCTTCCAACCCGGACCGCGATGAAGACAACTACGCTTACAACATGGGCGAGACGATCAACACCGACGGCATCCCGGACATTCTCCGCGAAGCGAAGCACGGGGCGGACTTCTTTTTAAACGCCTACCGTTTTGCAGACGGCGTCATCGACAACATGGTCGTCTCCGTGGGAAACTTCGGAGCGGACCACGGCTGGTGGGGACGGCCCGAAAACCAGGACGCTCTCCCGGCGACGCTTACCGGACGCGGCGGACCGCATGAACGCGATCTGCGGCTCGGGGAGCTGGGTTCGAACATCTCGGGACAAATCGCTGCGGGACTTGCGATCTTGAGCAAGAACTATGCGGAATACGACAAGGCGTTTGCAGATACCTGTCTGATCGTCGCCGAAAAGATGTATGACTTTGCGAAGAACCTGATGTTTCTCAACGACACGACAAACCAGCATACTTATAAAGGGCCCGGGACCTACGACGGAGGAAAACCTTACGTCTATAATAGAATAGCGGCAGGCTGGGCAAGTGCGGCCTACAACGGCAACAACGAATCCCATGACGACCTCGCTATCGCGGCGATTGCGCTCCACTATGCGACTTACGAAAAGACGCACAAGATGGACTACCTGAACGATGCGGTCGAAGACAAGACTATCGGTGTAGAACAGGAAGCTTCGGTGGGATTTTTCAACGGCGGCTGGATGGCGTGGAACCGCGACGGAATGCGCAAGTCGTCAAAGAACACGAGCTGGGCGAACGCCTACACCTACACGCTCTACGGCTTCTACAAGATGCTCCTGAAAGACGAAGCAACCGGAATCAAATACGGCATCGACAACAAGACGCGCCTGAAATACGCGGAAAACGTCGCCCTGACTCTCGGGACAAACATCGCTAGTCTCAGCGGCAGCGGTTCGGACGGCATCACCATCCCGACGCTCAGCGGAACGGGAACCGTAAAATGGGGTGACCTCTGGTACAATATGACAACCGAACAGACCTGGATTTACAACCGCTACCAGGCAGGCAACATCTTTGAAGTTCTCGCCTACTCCGACGTGACCAAGGACCTAGAAGGCGTGCAGCTCCCGCAGAAAGGCGTGCAGAACTGGAATTCCCAGGCAATGCAGAAGCTCGGCATCAACCAGCTGAACTACATGCTCGGCGTAAACCCGTGGGACATTTCCTTTTTGCTCGGCGTCGGCGACAAGAACGACGCGCACCCGCACCACAGAGCGTCCAATCCCGAAGGCAAGAACATGCCGGGCGCAAACTACAAGTACAATCCGCCGACCGGAGCGCTCTTCGGCGGCGTGACACCGAACGACCAAAGCGGAAACGCCTGGGCGCCTTCCACCATGAGCTGGGAAGACTACCACCTCTCCGAAACCTGTATCGATGCGACCGCGATGTTCGTCGCCTCTTGCGCAGTGGCGGTCAGGGAAGAGGACCGAACCAAGGCTCCGTCCCAGGTGAATGTCGAAATCCGCTATGTAGGCTACGATTCCGCCATCGTGAAGATCTCCCAGGATATGCGCGGTCCCGCGATGATCCTTTACAGCACAAGCGAAACCGGACCTTTCAACAACATTTTCAAGGATTCCCTCTACAGCGTAAGCCACGAAATCCACATGACGGGCCTTACCAACGGAACCACTTACTACTTCAAAGTCGTCGCCATCAACGGTCGGAGCGAAAACTATTCGACGAAATGGCTGGTCGATAGCACGAACACGCCGTTCTCCTTTACGACGCTCGTAAGCCCGCCGGCAGACGCCGATATCCAGAATGTCAAAATCTGCAACCTTTCCTCCGACAGCGCAGAAGTCATGTGGTACACGCCGAATGGCCAATACGAATCCAAGGTCTATTGGGATACGGTCCTCACGTCCTACGACCAGATGACATGCCCGGTTGCGAAAAACGGCTCGTGCGAAACCCAGGGGAACGCCGACGTTTCGGGAATCCCGACGAGTTTCCACTACGTGAAAATCGGAAAGCTGAAGGAAAAGACGACCTACTACTACTGCGTCGAAAGCAACGGTTCGAGACGCTGCACCGACGACCAGGGAATGCCGCTCAAGTTCACTACGCCGGTAACGTCTTACGACTTCGAAGTCAAGACCTACCAATATGAATTCGGCGGGCTAGACTTTCTGAACATCAACATCTACAACAACGAAGACCGGCAATTCGACAGCCTCACGCTACGCCTTTACGTCACCGCGAAACCGGAACAGATCGAAGCGCAAGCGGGCGTAAACGGCCAGCCGGGTTCCTGCCCGCTCCTCCTCGACCTCGACATCTGCCAGGCGTATGACGAAGCGGGATTCAACAAACCCTGCGAAACCGACCGGGAAATCCGGGACCTTCTCCGCGGAGCCGTCCCCGTCAAGCTCGAAGACACCTACAACGCGGCGACAGGAACTTACGACTGGTATATTCCCGTTCCGCTCGGATCCACCGCGATCAAGTCTTCTTCGAGAATGCGCATGGACCTAGGATTTTCGAGAGGCATTTACCAGAACGGCAAGTGCGACCCGCTCCGCAGCGCCCCCGACAAGAGAATGTCCGCCACCTCGGGCGACTGGACCTGGGCACCGCACAAGCGCGACATCGACGGCGCCGACTACGCGGGAATGCCCGTCTGGGGCAAGGACGAAGGCGACCAGGACGAAGCTCCGGTGAACCCATACCTCGTCGTCTATCGCAAGGATGAATTTGTCGTCGGGTTCAGCCCGTCTTACTCGGAGATGATCCACAAGAAGGCGAACTACGAGATGACGGTTTCCTTTGATGCGCCCTTTAACGTTTCGAACGGTTCCTACATCCAGCTCGACTCCACCATCAGCACGATGCATCTCAAAGGAACGGCTCTCATTTCCGAAAACGGCTACGTGACGGGAATCTGGGTGAACGGAGTTCCCCTGTCCAAGGAACAGCTGAAGACCGCGGCGGTTTACAATCCGCTTTCCGGGAAGTTCGACCTGGACATTCCGGCCAAGATGTCCATCGGAACGAACAAGGTCGATGTGACCATCTTCGCAGGTCCGAACCCGGAATGCTCCGAATGCCTCGAAAACGGCGGCTGCGCCTTTGTCAACCGCACCTACTACGTCCAGTTCAGCAAGGGCGACCGCACCGCAGGCAAGCTCCAGCTTATCCGAGAAGACGGCAATTCCGTTTCAAGCCCCGTGACCGAAGACCCGATGAAGTTCAAGGTATTCGTCAGCGACAAGGACAATGCGGGTCGCGAAACCATCAGCGTGACGCTGAAGAATTCCCGCACGGGAGAAGCTTCCGAACTGAAGCTCAACCGCACGAACGCGACGCTCGGCTACTTCGAAAGCGAACTTCTCTCGGCGGTGAACCGCGCCGATGCGAGCCTGCCCAGCGTTCCGCTCCTCGGCGGCGACACGGTGACCGTCATCTACATCGACGTGGAAGATCCGGAAGATTCGACGGCGCAGTCCTTCTTTGCGGACCCGACAACCCCGATTCCGCAAAAAGCGCTTCTCGCTGACAACAACTGCAACTCCACAGCGGATGTTCTCGCCTTGAGCTTCAGCGGTAGCCAGTTCGATGGTTCCTCGATGAAACTCGACAGCGTGACCGTCTTCTTAGATTCTTCAAAGAACGCCAAAGCGACAGCTTTCACTCTCTACCCGAAAGCTCCGATTGTCGGTGCGGAAGCCTCCTTCGACCTCGACGAAAATCTCGTCCCGAAAAATGCGGCCCCGACTGGAAAAGTAACGGTCTTCATGACGGAAAAAGGCGTCGTCAAGACAGCGGACAAGGCGATTACCGACGGCATCGCTCCGACCCTTTCGAGCGTCGCCATCCTTGAAAACGAAAACCACGCGAACGCGCAGGACACGCTCCGCATCCTCTTCTCCGAACCGGTCATTCTGGGTTCCGCATGGCCGCTAGCCATTTACAGCGAAGGCGCGCCTATCGACCAGAGTTCAATCCGGGTCATCAGCTCGAAATCCTCCGACAACGGCAAGACATGGGAATACGTCATCGAAGGCAATACGAACGGAAACTTTGTCAAGCAGGGCTTCCAGGCGGAAATTGCGGCGGGATTCAGCGTCGTCGATTATGCGGCAAACGCCCTCTCTGACTGCAACGGCCCGGTCACCATCATTGAATCTGTCAGACCGGTTCCCGTCAAGTATGCGAAAATCGAGGACAGGGAAGGCGACGGACAGCCCGACGAAATCACCATCGAATTCACCAAGGTTCTCCGCGAAAAGGACATGCTCGATACGATCGACGTCTATTGGGGAAATCCGGAAATCTACAAGGCGTTCGCAAAGCCCGCTTCCGGCTGGACACTCGACACCCTGCTCGGCGAAAAGACCGCCCAGCCGATTACCAAACTCGATTCCGCAAACGGCAAATGGGTACTAGGCTCGGTCAAGAAGGAATGCGTCCGCTACGAGGACAAAATTTCCTTCGTCATCGATACGACTAGAAACATCGATTCGACAGTCACTCCATATGACACGACCATCGTGCGGATCGATACCGTTTCCACGACGACGGAGCAGGTTTGCGCCCAATACACCCAGACGCAGGACTCCACGTTCGTGCCTCAAATCGACACGGTCGGATGGGATTCCGTCCAGAGCCAGGCTACGGTCATCCGCATTCCGGTTCCCGAAGGAACATTCGCCAAGATGACATACGGCAGCCGCGGCGGAAACGGCATGGTGCTTCCGCGACAAGGACCAATCGGCGGATTCTTTGACGACAACACGGCGACACTCTTCGACAAGTGCCCTCCGATTATCCTGAGCGCGACCATCAACAAGCCCGTGGAATCGCTCTTCATCTTGCGGGTGAACCTTTCCGAGCCGCTCACGTTTGTCGATTCCTCGGATGCAGCCGGTCGCTACTACCTGCAAAAGCGGCGCGATTCCGACATGTTCTACTTCTCCAACACGGGACGCTTCACGAATGCGCAGACCACGTGGACGTTCTCCTATTCCGATGCGGGTTCCGAAAACGAAATCCATGTCGGCGACTACATCCGGCTGCCCATCGGTGCGGAAAATTCGATTGCAAGCGACGGTTCGAAGAACTTTGCGGGCGAAAAGAATCCGTGGGTTCCCGTACAGGGCGATATCGAAAGCGTTTCGTTCAAGGTAGCGATGCGCTCGGGCGTCACATCCGTGCCGACGGACGGCGAACTTTACGCGGGCAACGTCCCGACAAAGGACGAAACCTTTAGGCTCTCCTACCTCGCAGGCGACAAGGAAACGCTCATCGCCAGCGGCAAGAAGAACCTGGAACGGATTTCTCCCGTCACATACGACACGATAACCTACGTCCACGCCGGCCCGACATTTGACATCGACGTGGAAATTCCGCTTCTCCTGCAGCTCGATTCGCTAGGAAAGCCCGCCTGGGATGCGACGCTGAAAATCTCTGCGAACATCTACAACAACCTCGGCGAAGCGATTACCAAGACATCGGGGACCATTTCGCTTTCCGATCTGAGCGAAGAGGCTCTCACGTCCGACGGCAAAATAAGGCTCCGCCTCGAATGGCTTACCCACAACGGAATCGCTCCGCTTGCGGACAACAGCCGCCACATCGGAACGGGTTCATTCATTTCGCAGTTCTCGTTCAAGGCGCACGAAATTGCGGTGAACAATACGGAGAACGGCAAGTATCGCAAGGGCCAGACGAAGAAGCAATCTTCGAGCAAGACGAAGTCCTTCGGATTCCGCCGCACGGTCAAGAAATAGAAGCTCTCAAAACTTTCCAGGGAACCGGCAAACCGGTTCCCTTTTTGCGTTAGAACATTTTGGGAACACTTTGAAAAGTTTATCGGTAAAAAACAGCCTACAAAAAATTGTCGCTTTCGGAAAAAGATATTTTTAGACAGGAAGTGTCAGAGTTTAAAGGAGTTTTCATGTTCCGATTTTTCCGGGCGTTCCTCGTCCTCGCCGCGATTCTCTTTGCCGACGACCGCATCCCGAACATCGACTTTACATGCGATACGTGCAGCAGGCGCTACCTTGACAGCCTGAATGTCTATGACAGGCCGACCATCCGCGTAAACCAGGTGGGATTTCGCCCGGCGGACAATCACAAGTTCGCTTTCGTCGCCGACCCGAGCGCTACCACGTTCAAGGTGATCAACGCTTCGAGCGGAACCTCCGCCTAGGAAGGGACGCTTTCGCCCCTCGGCAACTGGACAAAGCCGAACATCTGGGTGAACGGGGCATTCAATTCCATCAGCTCCGTCTATGAATTCGGCTCCGCAGATTCGCTTTCGAGTTCCACGGAAAATCTCTACACCGCCGACTTTTCCAAGCTCACAAGCCCGGGGACATATTTCATGGTCGTCGGGAAGGATACTTCGTTTCCGTTCATCATCGACGAATATCTCTTCAACGCGGTCTTCGAGACGACGCTCCGGTTTTTCGGCATCCAACGCTGCGGAAAGACCAATTCGCAGCTTCACGGCGCATGCCACGTCAAGGACGGGCAGTCGCTCGGGCACGACCTTTCCGGCGGATGGCACGATTGCGGCGACCATTTCAAGGTCAGCCAGACGCTCGGGTATGCGGCATTCGTCCTCTCGCTCGCCTACAACGTCTATTCGGAGCGCGCCGAGGACAATTACGGAGCGTCCTACAACGACACGGTGACGACGGACGGCATCCCGGACATTCTCTGGGAAGCGAAGGTCGGTGTGGATTTCATCTACAAGCTCTACAAGGCTTCCAAGGCGGACGGTTTAATCGGCCGCGGAGACATGTATCATTCGATAGGCGTCGGTTCCGCGGACCATCAGTTCTGGGACGTTCCCGAACACCAGGACGCCCAAAGCCCCGCCAAGGG
>JBNMGX010000070.1:0-8678 GCA_050872465.1 Hallerella sp. | reverse complement strand
GCGGGTTCGCATCCGGGTTGCCGCCGCCGAGCTTTGCGGCGATGGAAATTTCCTTGATGAATTTATTCCAGGCCTTTGCGCGGGCGACGTCGGTTTTCGCTTTTTTGCGTTTGGTGGTTGCCCATTTGGAATGTCCGGACATATATACCTCGGGTGTTCAAATTTTAATGCTCCAAAGATAGAATTCTATCGCGTTGTCGGGTTAAAAATTTTTTGAAATACGCTGGGAAATGCGCCAGGCAAATAACAATTTTGTCGAACGGAAAATCAATGCGAAAGCGTTTTCAGGTATTCGTCGATCGCCTTTTTGTATTCCTCGACGCCGATGGCGATTCGCTTTGCCATGTCCTTCTGGCCCTTTTCGGAATTCATGTAGCGTTCCTCTTCCGGGTTGCTGATAAATCCGAGCTCGATAAGCGTTGCTGGCATGAACGCACCGACCAGAATCATGAAGCCCGCGCCGCCTGCGCCGGAGCCTTGCCGGGGAATCTTCCCGCCTTCGTAGGACTGGATGACCTTTTCGGTAAACGTGTAGCTCGCCTGTTTGTACTGTTCGAGGCGCGCCTGGATCTTGAGCCAGTCGAGCGGGGAAAGTTCGTCCTTGGAATTCTTGTCGCCGTAGAGCGATGCGACCTTGTTTTCGCGCCGGGCTATCGCGCGGTCCTCTTCGCTTTCCGGATCCCGCAAGACATAGATGCGGAAACCCTTGGCCTTGGTTCTTCGCGCACCGTCGATGGAATTGCAGTGCAGGCTGATGAAGAGGTCGCCGTTCCAGCGGTTGGCTATCTGGGGACGCTCGGAAAGCTGGATGAACTTGTCCGTGCTGCGGGTGAGCTTTACGCGGAAGCCTCGCTTGACGAGTTCCTTTTCGAGCAACTTTCCCACCGAGAGGACGATATCCTTTTCGTTGGAAAACTTTCCGATGGCGCCCGGGTCCTGTCCGCCGTGGCCCGGATCGATAACGATGTTTCTGACTTCGCGCGAACCTGCGGGAGCATTTTTATTTTGTGTTGCTGCCGATTTCTTGGATGCCTTTGTTTGTTTGGAATCATTAATTTGTACAGAATTCCGCTTCGTTTGTATGGAATCCGAAACGGGGGAGACTTTTTTTTCAGGAAGTTTTTCCGCATTCAGGGTGCCGGAAGCGGAATCGATCGAGTATTTTTTTGAAAAGGCCTTGCCGAAAATTTCCATCGTCTCGGAAGCGGGAACCCAGATGGCGTCGTCTTCAAAGTATGTTGGCGCGGAAATCTTTACCGCCTTGCCGTTTGCGAAGATGTAGGGAAAGCCGACGACGAACGAGCAGGAAAAATCTTTTCCCTTTGCCGTAAAGTGTTTTTCGATGGGCTTGTATTCGGAGACAAGACCTTCCGACCTGGCGAGCGAATCGATTTCGACCATCCAGGTTCCGCTTTTTAGCTTTGCACGGACGCTAGCGGGCGCTTCGGTGAAAAGGCCCGTGAATAAAAGGATGAACGCAAAAATCAGCGCCTTGCCGACTTGACGATGCGGGCGATGGCGAGTTTCGTGTCCCGCGCGATGATGTCTGCGCGTTTGTCCCTGTTGTCCTTGCCTCGGCATATACCTACTTCGATTTTGACATATCGATTTTTAAAATACAGTTTGAGCGGAATGAGCGTCAGCCCTTTGAGTTCCGTCGCCTTGCGCATCTTCTGGATTTCGGAAACGTGGGCGAGCAGTTTTCGCTTGCGCTGGGGCTCGTGCCCAAAACGCTTAGCGAAGGAATAGTCGTCGATGTGCGCCCCGATGAGCCAGAGTTCGTTTTTGTCCTTGGAAACGTCAACCCAGGCGTCGTTGATGTTGCATTTTCCGTCGCGGATGGACTTGATTTCCGAACCGACCAGCATAATTCCCGTTTCAAAGCGTTCATCGACAAAGTACTGGTGTTGCGCTTTGCGGTTTACGACTGTCGGCGTCTTGGGGGAATCCTTTTGGCTCATAGCTCTTCGTTCCGGGTTTCAAAAATTCGGTTGAGTTCGCGGCTCGCTTCGAAGACGGGGCGGACTTGCGCTTCGACGTTTACCGGCTCGCCTGTGCGCGGATTTCTCGCCGTGTGGGCTTCTCGGGTCTTGAGCTTGAACCTGCCGAATCCGCGGATTTCGATGTTCTTGCCTTCGACAAGCGCCTTGGATATAGCATCCAGGAAACTTTCCACGATGATTTTCGTATCGACCTGCGTGAAGCCTATCCGCGAAGCGATTTCTTCGACCAGGTCCTTTTTCGTGGTGTTGTTCTTGGATGTCGCCACGCCTACTTGCTCCAGCCCTTGTATTTCTTGTGCTTGTCGGGAACCAGGTCGGATAGCGCCTGGTTCAGCTCCCGGACGCCTTCTCCGGACATGGCCGACGTGACGATAAATTTTTCCTTCTTGGACTTGAACTTCTTGATGGTCGCTTCGATGCCCAGGTCGGACTTGTTGAGGGCGATGACGTAGGGCTTTTCGACGAGCTTCGGGTGGAAATTTTCGAGTTCCTTGCGAAGAGTCTGGAATTTCTACCAGGCGTCTTCCTCGAAGGCGTCGATGACGAACAGGAGCGCATAGGTGCGTTCGATATGCTTGAGAAATTCGTGGCCGAGACCCTTGCCGGAACTCGCTCCGTCGATAAGGCCCGGGATGTCCGCAACGACAAAGGAATGCTCCGCGTGGGAGACGATGCCGAGGACCGGTTCGAGGGTCGTAAACGGGTAATCGCCGACCTTGGGCTTTGCCGAGGAAATCTTGTTTACGAGCGAAGACTTTCCCGCATTCGGGAAGCCGACAAGCCCGATATCTGCGACGAGTTTCAGTTCGAGAAAGAGTTCCCGCCGCTCGCCGCTCTGTCCGCGGGTCGCCTTTTCGGGACCTTGCATCGTGGGAGTGACGAAATGGACGTTTCCCAGTCCTCCGCGTCCGCCCTTGGCGGCAATCCAGCGCTGGTTCGGTTCGGTAAGGTCGGCGAGAATGTGCCCTGCGGAATCCTTGACGATTGTGCCGCAGGGAACATCGATTACCAGATCCTTGGCCGATTTTCCCGTGCAGCGGGCCGCTCCGCCGTCTTCGCCGTTGTCCGCCTTGTAGATGCGCTGGTTTCCCATGTCGAGTAGGGTCGTGTATTGTTCGTTTGCGCGAAGGATGACGCTTCCTCCGCGTCCGCCGTCGCCGCCGTCCGGACCTCCCAGGGGAACAAACTTTTCTCTGCGGAAGCTGCTGAGTCCGTTTCCGCCCTTTCCCGAGCGAACGTCGATAGTCTTTTCGTCTAAAAACATGAGAGACCGATTCCTTCATCGATGCCGAGCGCGATGTTCATGTTCTGGATGGCAGCCCCGGATGCGCCCTTGCCCAGATTGTCGATGACGACTGTGACCTGGAGAGCCTTGCCCTTTCCGAAAACGTAGATGTGCGCTTCGTTTGTACCGTTGCATTCCGTCGGGTCGAGCGATCCCGCGTCGAGCGTCGGCTCTTCTTCATAGGGGAGAACCTTGACGAAACGGGAACCTGCGTAATGCTCGGCGAGAATTTCTTGCAGGTCGCTTGCCGAAACGCTTTTCTTGAGAGCGCTTGGGACTATCGCCGTGGAAACCGCCATGCCCTTGTAGTAGGGACCGACGATCGGGTTGAAGATCGGGGGATTTTCGAGACCGCAGACTTTCTGCATTTCGGGGAGGTGCTTGTGGTGATGCCCGAGCGCATAAGGTCTCGGGGCGAAAAGTTTCGGCGACATCCCCGGATGGGAAACCTGGGCGCCTTCCGCTTCGTAGCAGGCTATCATCTTCTTTCCGCCGCCCGAATAGCCGGTGAGGCTGTATGTCGAAAGTTCTGCGTCTTTTCCGAGAATCCCTTTTGCGACAAGCGGGTAGATGCCGAGAATGAATCCCGAAGCGTGGCAGCCCGGGTTCGCGATTCGCGAATTGTTTTTCACCGCATCCCGAAATTCGTGGGAAAGTTCCGGAAGACCGTACGCCCATGCGGGATTTGTTCGGTGCGCTGTCGAGGCGTCGATGATTTTTGTCTTCGGATTCGTGCAGAGCGAAACGCTTTCGGTTGCCGCTGCGTCGGGAAGGCAGAGGAACGTCACGTCGGAATCGTTTATCAGGCGTTTCCGTTCCGCGGCGTCTTTTCGAAACTCCGGGGCGATGCGCAGGAGTTCCACATCGTCCCTCTTGGACAGGCGTTCATAAATCTGGAGACCGGTCGTTCCGGCTTCACCATCGACGAATACGCGGAATTTCATTTTCGCACCTCGTGCCGTTGCTGGCGAAAGATTACTGGTTCTTGCCGCAGCACTTCTTGTATTTGAGTCCCGAACCGCACGGGCACGGGTCGTTGCGACCGACGTCCGGGGTTGTCTTGTGGATGGTCGAAGGCTTTACCGCACGTCCGTCGTAGAACAGCCATGCGCCCTTGACCTTGTGGAATTCGGAAAGCTCGTGGTGTTCGCGGGCAACGGAACCCTGCTTGTATTTGCAGATGAATTCGACCCAGCCGATGTTCTTTTCTTCTTCCGTCTTCGTCTGGAGAATCTGGATGCCGAGCCACTGGGAGCGCTTGCTCCATTCCTCGACGCTCTTTTCGTCGTAATCCGTTTGCTGGGACGGGTCGAGCGATTCCTTGAGCCACTTGACTTCGTGTTTGGCGTAGGCGGTGTAGCGGGAGCGCATCAGGGCTTCCGGCGTGGGGGCGAGTGTCAAACCCTTGATGATCGGTTCGCAGCATTCGGAATAGGGTTTTCCGGAGCCGCACGGGCAAAGATTTTCGTCTGCCATGATAATTCCTCGGTTATTCTGAAGAAGTTCTCTCAAAGATAAATAGATTAAGCTTCGGCCTTTTTCAAGAGCCAGAATTCTTCCTTGCCTTTTCGGTCGGGGACGCTTTCCTTGGCGGGAACCCTTTCGACGACATCGAAAATTCCGCCGAGACGCGCCATCAGTTCCCCTTCGGATGTCGGGTGCGGAGGCCCCTGGAGCGTGTTGCCGTTCAAGAACGGGTAGAAGAACGCGATGACTACGCCGTCGTCCTTGAGCATCTTCTGCCACACTTCGAAGCATTCGTCGCGACGTCCCGGATGGATGCCCGTGAACGTGCAGTAGTCGTAGATGATGTCGAACTGCTGGCCGCCCTTTTTCGGGTCCTTGGGGCTGAGTTCGAACAGGTCGAGGTTCAGCGACTTGAAATTTTCGTGCTTCCGGGAAAGCCTGTCGAGTTCATCGACCGCTGTCGGCGCAAAATCCACTGCGAGAACGTCGTGTCCGCGTTTTGCCCACGCTTCCGCGTCGTAGCCGTAGCCCGCTCCCGGGACAAGCACGCTTCCTTCCTTGGGGCAGCGCGGGTCCTTGAAAAACTCGAGCAGGGCCGGCGTGGCCTTTTTTAGGTTCCAGTAATCCTTGTGTTCCGTGTAGAGATTTTCCCAGAACTCAGGCAGATTCTGTGTCAGCATGGGTTACCTTCTGTTGTTTTTTGTAAGCGAGCTGTCCGCAGGCGGCAAGGATGTCGCGTCCGCGCGGATTTCGGATGGTGATCTGGATTTCCGCCGCCCGGACCTTTTCGAGGAATCTTTTCACTTCCTCTTCCGTGGGGGCTTCGATGTCCGGATCGTCCATCTGGTTCAAAACGATGGCGTTTACCTTGCAACGGCGAGGCGCGCAAATTTTAATCAGTTCCTTGGCTGCCGCATCCGTGCACGTAACGCCTTTCATCAGGACGAATTCGAACGTCACGTAGTTGTCGGTCCTTCGCGTGTATTCGTCGGTCGCTTCGAGAAGCTTTTCGATGGGCCAGACCCGGTTTACGGGCATGACGGAGCTTCTCGCCGCGTTGTTCGTGCTGTTGAGGCTTACCGCGAGGCAGCAGGGCGTGTTCCTATCGACCAGTTCCTTGATTTTCGGGACGACTCCGCTCGTGCTCACGGTCATCTTCTTGCGTCCCAGGTTGAAAAGCTTCTGGTTGTGGAGCGTGCAGCATGTCCGGTGGACGTTTTCGAGGTTGTTGAGCGGTTCGCCCATGCCCATGAAGATGATGTTCGTCACCTGGGCGGGTTTTCCGTCGGCGTCGATTTCGCCTGTTGCTTTCAGGTAGTCGTTTACGCGGATGATTTCTTCGAGGATTTCGCCCGCTTCGAGGTTTCGGATGAAACCCATCTTGGCTGTCCGGCAAAAGGCGCAGTTCTGGGCGCAGCCGATTTGCGTGGAGACGCACACGGAGAAGCGTCCGTTGGTCGGGATGAGGACCGTTTCGATGTGCTGGTCGTCCGCTGTCCGAAAAAGCCATTTGACGGCGCCGTCAACGGAGACGAGATGTTCGACTTCGGAGAGGGAACGGATGGCAAACGCCCGGGCGAGCTTTTCGCGCGTCTGCTGCGGGATGTTCGTCATCTGGTCGTAGCTCGAAACCTGGCGGCAGAAAAGCCAGTTCTCGATTTGGTCCGCCCGGTAGGACTTTTCGCAGTTAGCGGAAAGCCACTCCTTGAGTTCATCTACCGTGAGGGATTTGATATCTTTGTAATTGTTCGTCACCGAAAAGCAAAGATAGCAATTTTCGCCCGAAATGTAAGGAAAAAAGAGAATGGAAAATTCTCGCTAGCGGGAAAAATCGGGAAAAGAAAAACTCCCACAGGGAAGCGGGAGCTTTGGTTATTTTTAGCGTTTGGGCGGATTGTTGCCTCTTCCGCCGCCACTTGGATTTCCGGTTTTAGACGGCCAATTTGGATTGTTTGGCATGATGCCTCCTTTTTTAGTGATGGGTTAAATGAAATCCGTTCTCGACAGGGCAAGGATCATTCAATCCTTTTGCGTTGCGCTTTTTGTGTTGCCCGAATATCGTGAATTATTTGGATTGAGCTGGTTTGCGCGATTGTCTTTGGCTGCTTTGTATGCGGCATTGTTTGGGTTGCATTGGTTCGCGTGGTGATTTCTTTCTTGTTGGTTCATTGGGTCTCCTTTTGAAAAAATGAATGGACGCATTCAAAAGTAAAATGGGAAAAGGAGAAAGGGAATAGGGATTGGTCGGGGCTAAAATTTTTACGAGTCAAAAGTGGATGGTTGTGATGGGATCAAGGATATTTTTGGATGGTTGTTAAATTTTCCAATGAATCGATAATTGAGGAAAATGCTTTTTCCTGTATTTCTTTTGATGATGACGATTGCCATTGTTGCAAATCGCCTGCTGTACAAAGAGGTAACTGAAAAATTTGGCTTGTTAAGAGAAAAAGAGGGGGGAGGAATAATTCAGAAAAATGATTTTTTACGTACTCTAATGCCTTTGGTTCGATGTCTACACCGTTTTTTTCTAGCCCTGTTTTAAGTATTCTTGCAACACTTGAAAGAAATTCGTCTGTGTTTGGCTTTACGCCTTTAATAAATGTTCCGAAGAGAGAGGAAATCACGGCTTTTGCTGCGGATGCAAAATCACTTCCAGAAGGCAAATAGTCTATGGCTCGGGAATCTGGATTTTGAATCTCTAAAATCAGAAATTTTAGAGAATTGATTAGAATGGATTTTCTGCCTATAATTGCTGCGCTTTGTGCTCGGTTTATTTGTTCTTGGGTAAAGAGACAAACACCGTTTTTTCCATCCTGAATGGATTTGTAACGGTTTTTGGCTAACTTTGCCAGTTTTTCGGGAATTCTTGGATTCTTATCTTTTGGAACTTTATCAACCCATTCGATAGGCATTAGGTGGATATTGTAGAATCTTCCGAGATAGAAAATTTCTTTGAGAGGTCGCCATGCTCCGCGAAGGTTGCCTTTTTTGTCCGGTGTTAGCGCAAACACCAAGAAACTTTCGATAAAAAATAGCGACTGTTCTTTGACTGATAGTTTTTCAAATTTAACGAATTCCAAGAGTTCTTTATACCATTCTAAGATTTCTTGATTCTGTCTGCTTTCTAAAAAGTTTTTGAATTTTTCTTCGTGATTTTCTATCCAATCGTTGTTTTCTTGCGTCAGTTTTCTTGATTCAAAATCTCCATAATCGCCAAAATAGCGTAAAACATGGTTTCTGTCTAAATCGTGCTCTTTTACCATCCATGCTAAATCAACGAGAAATCGGAGCTTTAACAGAGATCTTTTATAGAATGAAATGTAATCTTTCTTTTCCTTTTCGGAAAAGGCTTTTTCAAGGAGTTCCGCATGGGCGACTGAACGACTTATTAGAATTTTTTTGATGTTTAGCTCGATGCCTTTTAATTTGTTTGATAATTCTTCATTTGCAGCAATCAAGAGACATTCTTTTTCGATAAATTCGCAAAAATGCTTTTCCTGTCCTGACGAAGGTAGAAAGTTTTCGGTTCCGTATGTCTGAGGTTGTTTTGTGTTGTTAAAAATGATGGAGCTTAAATTTTTCCCGTTGGTTTGTTCGTCAAAGGAAGCCAGTACGGATTTAAAGTGATTTAAAAATAAAGCATCGAGCGCCCCGTTTCGCAAGGCGTCGTCATAGGTTTCATAAAACCGGATACAGGAAGAATCTGAAAATTTCACAAAAATCTTCTACCTTTAGAACATCTGCCGCGTCTTCTTTTTCGGAGGCGGAGCGTTCTTTTCCTTTTTCGTCTTCGCTTTCATCGAACCTTCGGAAGACGACTTGCTCGAGAATAGCGTCGCGTTGTCCGCCGACTTTTTGGTCGAAAAGTGGTTGCCGTCGCAGGTTTCGCCGGGAACGTGCCCTGCGGAATAGAGGCAGTAGGT
>JBNMGX010000069.1:0-8756 GCA_050872465.1 Hallerella sp. | reverse complement strand
GTATAGGCATAACCAGCTGCATCGGGGCCGTCGCCATCCAGCGAGAAATAGTCATTTGCATGGACCAGGGATGAATCTACATACCCTTCACGCTCCAGTTCTGCAATGTATGTGTAATCTTCCTGGAATGCTCGACCCAGGTTGTCATAACGGGATTCCTTGACGGCAAAACGCATAGCGGGATCAAAGAACAAAAACGATGGTGCAGTGATGTTGGATTCCTGCATCAACTCCACGTTCTTCGCATAGATAAGACCGTACAAGGCGCTCCGGTGTCCCAGTTCAATTTTTGCATTCGGTGCAACGAATACGCCCGCCAAGCCGGAAATTGTCCCCAACCTTAATGTAGATGACTGGCCTAGCCGCCATCCGATAAAGTAACGGGCGGTGGAATCATGTGACATGATGGAATTGTCGCTTATGGATAGAGAAGAACGGACATGGATGACGACATTTCCCTGCGACAAGTCGAATCGCAGCGTCGCCGTGGGCTCGACAGAGAAACTGTCGAAATAATAGTCACCCGCAGAAAGGCGTAAAACGCTCCTTGCACGAATCAATCCATTTCCGTACTTGCCAGGAGCAAGGGCCGAATCCGCATCATTGGCGAGAGAGACATCTGATGTTCCTACAGGATAATCTTCTGGCGGAAACGAACAGGCATCCGTTCCAGTATTTTGTTCGGACTGCTGGACGAAAGTCTGGTTGCCAGTCCAAAGGCCGCTCCCGTAATTGACCATCGCAAAGACTGAATCACGGTCTCCCATACGCACTGAATTTTTCGCGACAACTCGCAGTTCCGAAAGGGACGTGTCGCGAACCGTCACGTCGTTGTCTATGAAGACGGAATCGCCGGAACCGAGATTGCCGCCATAGGTCTTGCTTCTCGCCCTGACTTTGAGTTTCTCCGTCGCATAGGCAGTGAAGCCGTTCACGCATTCCGAGGGCAAAAGTTCGCTCGCGAATTCCCTGTGGACCAACGCCTCGGACATGTGACCACGACCGAGCCCGTCGGAAAAGGATATTCCCATGCCGACTGTTCCGCGGGAACTAGCCTCCTTGCCCGGTTCCAGGACAACATCGTCAAAGAGCATCGCCGCACTGGAAGAGCCTGAAAGCGAGATTCTGATGAACCTGATACCGTCTGGAATGTTGAATGTATGAGAATATGGACTCCACTGGACTGCACGGGTGTATTTTTTTCCGTCCAGATACGACGCCTGCGTGTTCTTGTCGGAGTAGAAATATATTCTCGGCGATACGACCGCCCCGTTCACATTGTATGCAAAAAGACTCAATGTAAAGACGGAATCTCCGTCAACCGGCACGAAGTCGGACACCGGCCCACCCGTCGGGGATGTTACGCCAACATAACTGCCAGAAACTGGCCGGATGTCCTGGCCGTAGGCCGACATTATTTCCGCACGGGAAAGCCGCTTTCCGTTCCATGCATAGAAACCGTCCTCGAAACTCCAGTTCGGCAGAAGGTTGCCGTGCGTAAAGGAGAATCCATAGTCGCGGGCATGCTCCGTATTCTCGAGGACTACCGCTTTTGGAGGGTTTGCAAAGGCAAAGGCCGCAAGGATAGGCACACAAAGGAGAGTGGACAACTTATTCATTTGTCCCTCCCGCATTTTCATTTAGACGATGTTTTGCATTGTCCGTGAAGATTCTACCCTTCGAGTCCCTTGTGGCGCGGCGGCGATGGTTCTTGTCATAGACAAATTCCGCCTTCTGGAAATCCATACCCATCGTAGAAAGCGGAAGTCCCGCCTTGTCATAAGATGTAATGGTAAATGCCGCCGAGGATGGATAGGCAATAAAATCGTCCACATAGACAACCCGGGAATCATTGCCTGTGGGAGTTCCGGTTCCCAGCCAAACTCGCAGGTGGTCGTCGGCTGTCGTATCCGCAAACATTCCGTCTGCAACCAGTTCAGAATATGGAATCTCTATTTCATAGCGTTGCCACCTGTTAGCCTTGAAAGATTCATTCACGGGGTTATAACTTGCGATTGACCTTGCGATAGTCTTGTCCGCCCTGCGGAATTCCGCCATGAGCATGGGTTTCACACCCGTAGAATACGCAAAGGCGGATATTATATAGCTGTACTTGTACCGGCGGAGTTCTTTCAGGCTTATATTCCTGGTGGGGCCGTAGCCGTCCGTAACCTTGAGTGAATAAAGCCCGTCATAAACCTGGGCACTGTCAAGGACTGTCTGCGCCATTTCCCATCCGTTCGGGTCGCCATGTTCGGCCGTATTGAGAGCGACATCGGTGCAGGCGGCCCCCGGGAATGTTCCCGCCAAGAGTGACCGATGGCCTTCGTACACATTGCAACTGGAACGCATGCCAACATTGGTCAACTGAGCCGCCTTAGTCACGTGACCGTAACTGTCGGTAGAAATCACCGAGTCGGCCTTTTCCCATCCCGCTGAAATCGGGAAGGATTTTCCGACACGAACCGGGGCCTGCCACACATAGCGCGAAGCCGCCATTCCGGGGATTTTGACTGAATACGCCGCCCTGGATGCAGATGCGACGCTGTCGGCCAGGAACACTTGCGCGGGATTGGAAGACTCGATTGCCGTCAACGGACTGGACGTGAACGGGACATAGGAGTATTGCTCGACGGGATTCTTGAAGACCATGCTGTCCGCATTGCTTTCGAGCACCTGTTTTTCAAGGATTTTCTGACTGAATAAATAATACGGCCCCGACTGTCTTAACGTTCCCATGAATTGTCCAGACTCGTTATCTAACAATACGTTTTTATCGACAGTGCGCATCTTGTTACCGTTCGGATCGACGGAAACATTTATCGTAGAATCCAGCAGGTTCACTATGAGGCCATTCGGCCAGTTACGTCCGGCACCGGAGTCCAAGGCAAACACGTTGCGGGACAGACTACGCAATGCTCCCGACCTGTCGTAGCGACGAGTTTTTTTAAGAGTTCCCTGAAGGTTCTTCTGGTATCCGACAAGAGGCATTCCCTTAAGGTCTGCAATAAAATCATAACGGGCCTTTGTCACGGTATCGTCGCTAACAAATGCGACCGTACTTACGATAGGGGCTATAAACTGCGCCTGCTGCGTATGGGCGTTAAACTCAACAATGCCGTCCGGCTGCGCATAGGTAAATTTGGTGTAGCGATTGGTGGAATCAGTCGATTTTTCCTTCCAATAGCGTTCCACCACTGGATATGACATGGGATAAGAAAAATTTTGTCCAGAATACTGGGCAAGACCGATTAAATTTTTTCCCGATGCTGAATCCACGACTGTTTTGATAATCAAGCGATTGGGCGAAGAAAAGAGTACCTGGTTAGATAATGAATGATAATAGAAACGAAGCGATTCTTCCAAAAACGGGACTGTAAGAAAGAAGGGGCTATTGTAAAAATTACGTTGACGACTATAGCTACCGACATAGCAAAGTACTCCAGGGGGACAAAGTAAACCATCTCCAGTCAATCCTGTTTGGTAAAATACTATCGGATCACTTTGCGAAAATTGTACATCGAACACATTGCTATCCAGTTCACTTGTATGGTCTGAAACTGGGCTTGTTGGATTACGGGGAATATAAAGCAACAAGTTGTGATACCGGCCATTCTGGATTACAGGACGAGTTGATTCATATCGTTCCTCAAGATATAGCGCATCCCTGGTCACTGATACAAAAACATTATTACTTGTACCGTTAAACGGGAAAATTCCATTTTTTTCTAGTTCATAGACAATAGTTCCATTGTCAACTTTTTTTCTCCAGAGGAATACGTTACTTTTTGCCTTCGAAATTTCGACAACATAATTATCCATAATGGCAAATTTGTCCCCGCAAAACGCATTCCCATTACATTGATATGCCCCATCGTCCCAGTGTTCGTTCGCCATCTGTTGGAAATGTATTCCATCGAAATACATGGCAACAATATATTCCGTTCCGCTCTTATTCAAAGTAACAAACAGCGTATTTCCTAATAATGTAAGACCATCAAGTCCATTTTGGAAATTCATAGTATATGTGATACTATTGTCTGTCTTTTGTATTCCAAAGTCAGGAAACACAGATGTAGAACTTGTCAGTTCATCGAAATCACCATCCTTAAAAGCGAATACATTCAGGACATCATTGTGACTTTCTCCAACAATAAACATTGTTGATGACGCATCAACTGTTACAGGATATGACCATTCGAGACAGGCGTTGGAACTGCCGCTACGGATTGGCTCCCCATAGTTTGAAGTGTTTGGAAAACCGCATAAATCCTTTGTCTTTGGTAATAGAGTCCAATTTCCTGTTGACGGATGACGGACAACGGGATAAATTCTACGAGTGTCGCCATCTTTCTCGACAACCAGAAAATAGTTTTCCTGTGTTACGACATTTTCAATAGTTCCCAAGAGTTCTGTAGGTGTGACAAAAAAATCACCCACTACAGAATCCTGTTGTACGAACCTAAAACCATTCCATTCATAAAAATCTATATCTCGACCACCCGCATCGGCTATAATAAGATAGTTGGAAAAACTGAATAAACGGGGAGCTTCTTTTCCTGTCATCTGAAGATTGAACGGGTCAGAAAAATAGTTCCCATCATTATGATAAATCTGCACGAAAAGATCCTGTTTATTATCCCCCGCTTGTGTATTAATCAATGTTGCATAGCAAAATTCTTCAGAGCAGGATACACCATTAAGATAATTTTCCCTATCTGCAACAGGAATCTGCACCTGGCCCCCTGATATGTTGCGCATAGTGTCAGGTTCAGAAGGGGACTTCGCATCAGAAAAAGAATCCAAAGCAACATTTGAATAGTTGAAATGGTCGGCAGAATTATCAGGAAGAACAACCTGACTTAACAATCCATTAGATTCGTTGTAATCAAAAGTCCAGGAGCGAGCCTCTCCACCTATTATGGAATCCTTGACTGAAAAAAGATAACGCTTGTCTGCAAGATTTGAGACCTGGCGAATTCCCTGAGATAAGGTGATTTCCTCGTAGAAGTTTCCCTGGACAAAGGTCTTTATTTTTGAAAGAAAGCGAGTCTCGTAGAGACGCTGTGAATCCTTAGGCTCAGTTGTTCCATATCCAGGATATTCGCTGGCCTCCATCGGGGCGTAGATAAACGCAATGGAATCAATCGTCTTGTCCCCGTCTTTCCAGTAGATTCTGGACAAAGCGCTTTCGCGGGTGTAGGACTTTCCCGGAGCGGCAATTTCTCCGACTTTAGAATATCCAAAATGGAGTTCTGTACTATTGTTAAAATCCGTCACTTTAGACAAGTCATAGCGATAAACAAAAGGTACAAGTCCCGTAGTATCCGCAGGGAATGCGGCAACAACATTCCCCCGGCTCAACTGTGTTCTTCTGGCATTGCTCGATTCACCAAAAAAAAGCACCGTGCCATCGGGCATGATGAATTTCCATTTTGAAAACTGTTTACCAGAAACCGTCGGCAAGACCTTTACATATGGATTTGTAGATACATAATAATCACCGGCATCGTTCTGTAAAATCTGTCCGCCGCCGTAAGGACCCAAGTCGCAATAGATAAAATCATCTGTTGTCGTTACCGTTCCCTGATGATTTATGGCGACATAGGGTGTAGACAGGTTCCAACCCAAGCCATAAGCTCCCGATGGGGCTGATTCATTTGAAGATCGAAGGATGGGCTGAATACCACCATAGTAATTCAGACTTAAAGACCAAGACAGAATTCCTCTAGCATTTATTGATGTTAAGGGAATACTATAATATGGTTGACCGTTAAAAATGTTCACATTGGAAACGACTTCGCCGGATGCCTGCGATGGTTCAAATTCACTATGAGCGATTGTCGTGCTCCTATAGCTAGAAAGGCCCCTAGAAATTATACGCTTAATGAATCTCAAAAAAGGATTAGAAGCGTCGTCGGCGAACACCAAAGACGGAACAAGGCAAAGCAATAATATAAATTTTTGGAAACGACTCATTCTTCTTCAATCTCCGGATGAAGTATCAGAAAACGAGTACGGCAATACTCTTTTTCCTTTGCGTTACCCTTTTTGATCTTATTGCATTCGGAGATATTCTTCATCTTTGCGATTTGGGCATTCAATTGTTCAATTCTCTGCTCTTTTTTTATCTCTTGAACAACAGAATCAGGCAACGGAGCCTGAACACGCAGAGAATCCGTTGACGCAAAAGAGATTGTCGCAAAAATTAAAGATAGAACAAACAATTTCACGATTTAAATATAATCTTTTTTTACCGAACGGACATTGTTTTTCATAAATCAATCAAAGTAAGCGATTTTTCATCCCCGTCGTATAAAAAAAGAACTGCCTTTGGGACAGTTCTCTCTTAATGCTTTGGCTCCTATCGGGGCTACGCCCCTCCAGGAGCACAGGAAAGGTCGGTGAGCTTGCCGAGCCGACTATTCAGTTCACTTCGGCAAGTTCAGTGAACTTATTAATCGTTGCGCTTGCGCCCTGCGGGCTTAAGCGCAGACTCGCGGCACCTCGGTCATGAGCAAGCGAGCTTGCTCGCGACGCTCGGCTTGCTAGTCTTTCCCGTACACCTTTTCGGCGTAGGTCACGGTGGCGCCGAGGTATTCGCGGTTCATCTTGGCGATGTAATCCACGGTGATACCCTTCGGGCAGGCGGCCTGGCATTCGTAAAGGTTCGTGCAGTTGCCGAAGCCTTCCTTGTCCATCTGGGCGACCATGGCGAGAACGCGCTTCTTCGCCTCGACCTTGCCCTGCGGCAAGAAGCTGAGGTGAGAGACCTTGGCGGATACGAACAACATAGCGGATGCGTTCTTACAGGCGGCCACGCAGGCACCGCAACCGATACAGGCGGCAGCGTCGAAGGCGCGGTCGGCATCGGCCTTGGGAACCGGGATCGTGGAAGCTTCAGGAGCGGCACCGGTGTTCACAGAAACGAAGCCGCCAGCCTGGATGATGCGGTCGAATGCGGTACGGTCAACGGCGCAGTCACGGATAACCGGGAATGCGGCGGCGCGCCACGGTTCGATCACGATGGTATCGCCATCCTTGAACTTGCGCATGTGAAGCTGGCAAGTGGTGGTCGCATGGTCGGGACCGTGCGGCATGCCGTTGATGACGAGAGAGCACATGCCACAGATACCTTCGCGGCAGTCGTGGTCGAAGGCGAAGCCTTCCTTGCCCTGCTTCATCTGTTCTTCGTTCACGATGTCGAGCATTTCCAGGAAGGACATGTCCGGGGAAACATCGTTGATCTTGACAGTTTCGAACTGTTCCTTGGTCTTGGCATCCTTCTGACGCCAAATCTTCAAAGTCAAATTGAGTCCGCTCATTATTTGTAGCTCCTAGTAGCAAGGTGGACGTTATCAAAGGAAGGGGTTCCTTGGAGAGTTCCGGTGCGACACCGTCGCCCTTGTATTCCCAGGCGCCCACGTAGCAGAAGTGTTCGTCGTCGCGCTTGGCTTCGCCTTCTTCGGTCTGGCTTTCTTCACGGAAGTGACCGCCGCAAGATTCCTTGCGGTGCAGGGCGTCGAGAGTGAGGACTTCGGCGAATTCGAGGAAGTCAGCCACTCGGCCGGCGCGTTCGAGGTTCTGGTTGAAGGAACCTTCGGAACCGAGCACGTTGACGTTTTCCCAGAATTCGGCACGGAGGGCCGGAATCTTCTCGAGGGCGGTCTCGAGGCCGGCTTCGTTACGGGCCATGCCCACGTATTCCCACATGATGTTACCGAGTTCACGATGGATATCGTTAACAGTGCGGTGACCCTTGATGGAGAGGAGCTTGTGGATGCGTTCTTCGGTCTGCTTCTTGCAGTCTTCGAACGCGGCATCGGATTCGGAAACCTTCTCGAGCTTGGTGCCCGCGAAGTAGCCGCCGATGGTGAACGGAATGACGAAGTAACCGTCGGAGAGACCCTGCATCAAAGCAGAAGCGCCGAGGCGATTTGCATCGTGGTCGGAGAAGTTGGCTTCACCGAGAACGAAGCAGCCCGGAATCGTGGACATCAGATCGTAGTCCACCCAGAGGCCGCCCATGGTATAGTGGATGGCCGGGAAGATGCGCATCGGAACCTTGTACGAGTCTTCGTCGGTAATCTTTTCCTGGGCGTTCCCGCACATCACACATGTGCGGTCGGGCTATATTTTAGGGGCAGCCGTCTTCGCTACGCTCGAAGCCAGCCTCCTAAAACCGAGACTACGGTCTCGGCCCCAAAGGGTCACTTATAGAACACTTGGGAGTTTACTCCCTTAGTGTTCTTATCCCCTTTGGGGAATCCCTAACACGAATGCTACTCGCCTGCAGAAATAACCAAGACCGCATTCCCTACATATTCAGTAGCATTTCCAAATTCTTTAACTTGAAATGTTAATTTCATAGCTTGTTTCAAATTAAACCCGTAATCTATTTTCCCACCTCCAACATAAAAACAAGTCATTCCATCTACTTTATACACAGAAGGTTGAACTAAATTTATCGTTCTATTGATAACAATAGATTCTTTTGTTTCTAGTATCGTATTAACTTTAGTATGTGAATATTTAGCGTAGGCAATAGAATAATCTTCTATCAAGCATAAAGCTATTTCATATGGTCCCCAATATCCCTTGGGATTCCATTTGCTTTTATCAGTGTTTAAATAAGGCTCCTTTTCAAAAAAAATTTTGTTTGTCGCCAACCCGCTATCAATTTCAAAGGTTTGCCTACTGCCATCTAGCTTGACAGGGAAACTAGCAACAGTCTCCCTATTACAACTGCATAGCAG
>JBNMGX010000068.1:0-8829 GCA_050872465.1 Hallerella sp. | reverse complement strand
CGTTTCTGATTTGGGAGTGACAAAAAGTCTCGCTAGTAGGATTCCCTTGTTTCTTTTGTGTGGCGTGGTTGGAACCGCTTTAGTCCGGCATTTTAAACTGAAAAACCAATACTTCAAGGAAAGAAATTATGCGTTAGCCCTGCATACGTATCTATACGGACTGTCGAAATTTATGGAGAGCTGATAAATGCCTTCCCGGTCTTCTTTTCAAGACGGCTATTCTTTTTTTGAAAAAAACATCGGCGTGGCGGATGGCGCTCATGGTGCGTCCCGATATGTTTCCGGTGTCGAAGAAGAGATAGATTCTTTCGCTAAAAAGCTGAACGATTTTAGGACGTCTCGTGTGGGTGCAGGTCAGCTCCAGGGAAATGTTGCGGAGTATTGGCATGCCCATACGTTTAACATTGATGCGAAAGCTGCGGAATCTTCGCACCACGCAGATGTTCTCGGAAGTCATGGCTTAGGTTCTGTTGACATCCAGACAAATTTTGGCGAAGAGTATAGCTTAAAGTATTATGCGAGTGGCCGACTAAGCGGATTGAAACAGGCAACGACGGTTTATGAACGATTCAAAGAAAGCGGAATGGATTTTCTGGAAGACTTTTTGAATAAAAAGAAGTTAGAAGGCAAGGATCCGAATCTGTCTTTGTATCAGGGGCAGGGGCGAATTGTTCCGTCCGACCAGCTTTCCGAAGCAGCGGAATATTTAAAAAAGAGATACAACAAGGAGGCTTATAACAGGCCGGAACAGGCGGCGAAATATCAAGAAACCCTTGAACAACTCGATGACCGCATTCGAGACGGAGAAGGAATCGAATCGCATCCGTTGTCGAGACCGGATTCCGAAAAGCTAACCGTAGAGGCCCAAAAAGGAAATGTCGATGCGGAATGTTTAAAGCAATATGGCGTGTCGTTAGAAAAAATCGTCAAATGCGAATATGTCTTTAAGCAGGCGATAGAGGCCGGGAAGACAGCAGCCGTTATCACGGCGGTGATGAAGCTCGCACCGGAAGTGTTGAAAGCCGTTTCCTATTTGGTGAAAACAGGAAGGCTGAATCCAGAGCAGTTCAAGAAAATGGGGCTGGCTGCATTAGACGGCGCTTCGCTTGGCTTTATAAGAGGCTCTGTGGCGGCGGGGATTACGACGGCTTGCAAGGCGGGCTTTTTTGGTGCGGCGATGAAAAGTTTAACGCCGAGCGTTATCGCATCATTGACCGTTCTGACGATGGAGACGATTGGCGATGCTTTTCATGTGGCGTGCGGTCAAAAGGACCGACAGGAAATGGCTTTGAACCTGATCAAGAATATGGTCGTTTCTTCGTCGGGCTTGATTGTCGGCGGCCTAGCATCGTGCGTATTGCCTTGCCTGGGATTTATGCTTGGAAGCTTCATCGGAGCGACGTTGGGCTCGTTCGCCTGTAAAGCGGGTGGCGCAGCGATACCCTCCTTGTGTGTGGATACCGGATTTACCATGTTTGGACTTGTCGATCAAAACTATGAATTACCGCAGGAAGTTTTGGACGAATTAGGGGTAAAGTCTTTTCAGGTGGAACCGTTCCGTTTCAATGAATTTAACGGGAAGTCTTTTGATTTTGGAAAATTTCATACAAAGGAATTTGCCTACGATAGTTTTCGTATAACCGTTTTGCGCAGGGGCGTTGTCTCAGTTTCCAAGATAGGATATGTGTAAAATCAGACATGGACAATCAATGTCCTAAAAATTCCATCCGCTGCATTCAAGATTTGCTTTGATAATCGCTCTCGCCAAAAAGAAATCTGAAATTTGCTTGCAAAGTCGAGTAAATTTCGGATGGTTTTATGATTTTTTTTGGAAAGAAATCTTGTTTTAAGAATGTTGAAAAAGATGATTCGCCTGTTGGACTTTCTGCTCTCCGATTAAAAACGGGCGGCCCGGAAGCCGCCCATTCAAAGGAAAGATGGAAAAAGATTATTCGTACTTGATAACCTGGGCCGGGCAGCCTTCCGCCGCAGCCTTGATGTCGTCTCATACTGGGAATAGTCGACGCCTTCCTTGACCTGCATCTTATCGGGAACGCTGAAAACCGCGTCACAGGTGCCTTCGCAGGCGCCGCACGAGACGCACTCGTCGCTCGATTCGTCCAGCCAAACTTTTTTAATTGCCATAGATTTGCCTTCGTGTTGTTGTGAATGTTCCAAAAGGATGCTTTTAGAACATTCGGGTGAAACATTTCCTTGAAGATAAATAAATTTGAACCAAAAAATACAGAGGTTTATCGAGAAATGAAAACGGTCGTCGTGAAAATCGGTGGAAGCCTTGCCATTGACGAGGCGAAACTGTTGGATTTTACCCGCGCCATCGCTAGACTTCCCGCCCTCGGGTTTCGGGTTGCGGTTGTCCACGGTGGAGGCAAGGACATCAACGAGAACATCGCGCTGCTTTCCGAGGAACCGCGATTTATCGAAGGCTTGCGCGTGACGACTCCGGGCATCATGAAGATGGTGGAGATGACCCTTTCCGGGCATGTGAACAAGAAGCTCGTGCGGATGCTCGAAAATTTCGGAGCCTCGGCTATCGGGATTTCGGGCGTTGACGGAAAGCTCTTGGAAGCGGAAAAACGGACAGGTGGCGCGGACCTTGGACTGGTCGGGCGGATTTCCCGGGTGAATCCGAAAATCGTCACGGACCTTTGGAACAGCGGATGGACGCCCGTGGTAAGCCCGATTTCCATCGGGGACGGAATCGCGTGGAACGTGAACGCGGACACGGCTGCTTCGGAACTCGCCGTTGCGCTCAAAGCGGACAAGTTCTTGCTCGTGAGCGATGTCCCGGGCGTTCTCGACAAACAGAAAAATCTGATTCCGAGCCTTGATGAATCTGCGGTCGAATCCTTGATTGCGGACGGAACGATTTGTGGCGGCATGATTCCGAAAGTCCGGGAAAGCGTCGGAGCCTTGAAACGCGGCCTTGGCGAAATCCACATTCTCGGGTGGAAAAATGCGGACTCCTTTGTGAAACAAATTAACGGAGAAATCAACTATGGAACAATCCTCGCTTAAGAATCTTTTGAAGAAAGATGCAGCGGTCATCGCTCCGCTCTATGGCAAGCCGGATGTGGATTTTGTGGAAGGTTCCGGAAGTTACCTGTTCGATGCCGAGGGGCGCAAGTACCTGGATTTTGTCGCGGGCATCGCCGTGAACAGCCTGGGACACAGGAACAAGGGAATCTTGGACGCAATTTCGGAACAGGCGAACCGTTTTATCCATCTGAGCAATCTCTACCCGAACTACCCGCAGATCCGCCTCGCGGAAAAACTTCTGGAATTGACAGAGTTTGACAAGGCGTTTTTCTGCAATTCGGGGACGGAAGCGAACGAAGGCTGCATCAAGTTCGCCCGGAAATATTTTTATCGCAAGGGCGAAGCGAACCGCCAGAAAATCGTCACGTTCGTGAACAGTTTCCACGGGCGCACCTTTGCTGCGCTTTCCGCGACGGGACAGCCGTCTATCCGCGAAGGCTTTGGCGATATGCCGGGCGACTTTGTACATGTTCCGTGGAACGATGTAGAAGCGTTGAAAGCCGAAGTCGATGGGAACACGTGCGCCATCATGCTTGAATCGCTCGCCGCCGAAGGCGGCGTGATGACCCTTTCTTCGGAGATGGTCGGGGCGGTTCACGCTCTGCGCGAAAAGTTCGGATGTCTCGTAATCGTCGATGAAGTCCAGGCGGGAATGGGACGGCTCGGAACTTTCCTCGGCAGTGAAAAGCATGGGCTTGTTCCCGATCTCGTTTCGCTTGCCAAGGCTCTCGGCGGCGGGCTTCCGCTCGGCGCGGTCCTCTTGCGGAAGAAAATCGCCGATGAACTTCGCCCGGGTGACCATGGAACGACTTTCGGCGGAAATCCTGTCGCTTGCGCCGCGGGTCTTTCTGTCGTTGAGCAGATTTCCGCTCCGGGATTCCTGGAAAATGTTCGGGTGCGCTCGGCGCAGCTCGTCGAAGGGCTTTCGAAGATTGTCGCCAAATTCGACTTTCTGGAAAATGTCCGCGGCGAAGGTCTGCTGCTCGGCATTTCGATGCGAGCGGAAAAGCCTGTCAGCGATTTGATCGCCGCTGCCCGTGCCGAAGGACTGCTTGTGCTGAGCGCAAAGGGAAATGTCGTCCGCCTGCTTCCACCGTTAAACGTGAGCGAAGCGGAATGCGCAGAGGCTCTCGAAAAACTCGAAAAGGCGTTTGCGAAAATCGCTTAGAAGTTAAAATGAATTTGTTTGAAAGGCTCGCTTACATGGCGGGCCTTTTTTTGTACATGTGAGATTGTGAAAAATAAATTGATTGACAAGAATAAATTTTTAATGTATTTTCCATTTATCAAAAAAAGGAAAAAGTTTAATGAAAATTTTGCATATTCTTGCTTTTGTCTTTTGTTTAGTGACAAATGTTCTTGCTGTTAGTGTTGATTTTAGAGATGAGCAGATTAATAATGAATCAATGCTGGGTATGAGACTGATTGTTCATAAAGACTCTGGTGAAATTTTACAGAATGTGAAGATTAGATATTTGTTTTATAAAGAAAAATCAAAAGAAATTGTGGTTGATTCTAGCTATGTAGTAGGCGCCAATATAAATGTGAAGATGCTGAATGATACGCTTGGTTATGTTGAAATTTCAGTGGATTCAATCTCTTCAGAAATTTTTCCTGATTTAGGAGGGTTTAGTCTTGGTTTACATTATCGGGATTGGACTCCGCTGATGAAATTTAGACATCCAAGTTATTTAAATGCTAGTGTTTTTGCTTTAAATGAAAAAATTCTTGTATATAAAGATGATTTGTTGGCTTTTGGAAATTCTCAGTTTGCGGAAATAAATAATTTGTCTCATTTTAAAATCGTAGGAATTCGACCGAATGAAAATGCTTGGATTGATATTCAAAATGTGGGGGAATTTGATGCAAGAATGGAAAAGTTCTCTTTGGTAGATGGAAATGGTTTTGAAATTTTATTTGATTCTGTTTATTTGAAAAAAAATGAAATTTTGCGAGTATGTAAAGATTCGATAGCTTGTAAGTTTTTCCAGAAGAAAATATTGTCCCCAAATTTTTCTTGGGGAAAAGCCGGTGAGGCTTTGTTGAAACGTGATTCTGTTTGGACATCATATCTTGCATGGGGTGAAGAGGGGCGTTTTGCGGCAACAGCTGCTGAATACGGAATTTGGACGAATGCATTTGATTTTTTTGCTAAAGAATATGTGGATTCTAATGTGAATGTTCCGGTGAAGAAAAATGTTTTTTATCGGAATGTTTCTCCTTCTATAAGGTTTGATGCCAAGTCTTGGATGGCTTTTTCGGAAAAAGACAATCCTGATTTTGTAGATGTATTTCCTAATCCAATAAAATTGAGTATGAATAAACCGGAGGTTCATCGGTTGGTTGAAAGCGATTCTGCAATTTTTAAATGGTCTTCTGTTCAAAATGCATCTAGTTATAAATTAGTTGTTCGAGATTCGTTAAAAAATACGATTTATGAAATCGAAACCGAAAATACTCAAGTGTCGCTGCCTCTTCCTGATGGGATTTATTCTTGGAAAGTGTATTCAGGAAGACGTATAGACGAAAATGGCGTCGTCTATACGGAAAAAGATGGAGTCATTGAGTATGATTTTATTACAACTGCGCTCGTTTCACAAGGGGTGGATATTCAGAAGTGGAAAGAACTTCCTGTTGAGATTATAAAAGCTCGAAAAGATACTCGGCTTTTGAATTTGGGTTATATTCATCGATTAAAAGAACAGGGTTGGGATGTTTCTCATGTAGACTCTTTGCAAATGGATTCTTTGGAGAGTAGAAGATGTTGGGCTGTTGCGGCAGAGGTTATGAATCATTTTTATGGTGGAAATATCACACAAGATGAAATTGTTTTCGGGGTTCAGTATAAAGAAGATGAACCTCTTCTCTCTCCATTTGTTAATAATGGAGCGGACAGTGTTCGAGTTGATAAAGCTTTGAAATTTGCATTAAACACGGACAAGGTTATCCGTTATGAAGGAATTCCATCCTTTCAAACGGTAAAGCGAGAAATTGATGCTGGTCGATTGATTTTTGCCGGAATCCATGAACATGCATTGGTGATACATGGATATGCAGGAGATTCCGCCAATTATGGTTTTCTTTACGCCTTTGGGGATAATGATGGTACAAAGTCAAATTCGGCTTGGACGGATTCTCCGATAGAGTTTTATTATCTCATGGAAGAATTGCCGACTTCTGTTAGGATGACTGATTATCGGGTGCATTATGATTCTGATGGAGACGGACTTGTTAATTTTGATGAAGAGGTTCGTTTTAAAACGGATCCTTTCAATGCTGACACGGATGGAGATGGAATTGAAGATAAAAGGGAAATTTATTCATATGCGTACAATCCGACTGGAGGGACTTCTAACTTAATTAAGTTGCAACGCAGTTTTGATAAAAATAAAAATGGCATCCGAGCTGAATTGGATCCGGATGATAATGGAAACGGTATTTTAGATGGCTTGAAAACGTTAACTGAAAATACTCAACAATTAATGGATGTACCTTCAGGATACACTCTTTTTGCTAGAGATCATCTTGTCCTTACTGATGGTGTAAAATGTTTTAATTCTGTTTTGGAAAATGAAACTTTTTGCAAAGTGGCTTCTGAGGGACTTCGTATTTTCCAGTATAGTGAAAACCCGGAGGTTGTGACTTTAGGTGCTAGAACACATGTCGGTGAAGTGGATGCTTATCTTGGTATGTATTCAAATGGAATTGTGAAAATGCGTAGTGGCTCTATAGTTTATGGCGATATTCGTTTATTTGGAAAAAGCCCCGTGGCTGAGCTTGGTGGGAGAGTATATGTTATCGAAGATTTTCTTTCTAGGCAACAATCATCTGCGATTCGAGGACAAGTAGAGTTGAAATATGCAACGGATTGGAATTTAGATTATTTATTTAAATTTCCAAGTATTTCTGAAATCGTTTACTCTTCTAAAAAAGTGGTGACTGCAGGAGAAACGTTTTACTTTACAAATGGAATGGCCTATGATACTTTGAAAGTTGAGAGCGGTGCGACAATTGTTTTTGCGCCGGGGGAAATGTTTGTGCAGGGCTTGTTACAACTGGAAGCAGGGGTGACGATTGAATATTTGAAGCCTGGAGAAAAAACCGTTTTAAATTTAGATGGAAAATTAAAATGGCAAGCAACATCAAATAAAGAACTTGATGATGTGGATTATTGGGAACGTGTAGCTCGTGGTTTTATGCTTATTCAGCGTAAATCGGGGACTATGTATATAGAAGGAAATTTTGCGGGAACTTTGTATGCTCCCTTCTCTAAAATTATTCTGGGACAAACAAAAAAGATTTATTATGGAAGAATTCTGGCTAGAGATATTACTGTTCACCAATATACGAAAATTTTTCGTGTAGATTTTAATCCTATAGAGCCGTTAATTTATGTTTTCAAGAGGTAATCCTATGTCCAAAATTTTCATCGGTCTTTTTGTTCTCGCCTCTTTTGCTACTGCTTCCGAAAAAACGCTTTTTGTACTGCCGCCTTATACGGAAACTTGGTTCCGTTCGACGCCTGTTGTCGTTGAAAATGAAAATAAGGCTTTGCCGCTGGCGATGTCCTCCGATACGCTTGGCTGGTTCCGTTACACATGGGCTGGGGATTCTCTGCCGGATTCCATTTTCGTTTACAAGGATTCCGATTCGCTGTTCTTGGAACCTGTCGGGCTTGGCGGATTTCCGGCGGAAACGTTGCGGGCTATTCCGGTAAAGATTTTGTTTCATTCTGTGTTTTCGTATCGGGATTCCATTTACTTCATTCCGGAAAAAAGTTTCCGGTTTGGAGATTCGGATTATCATGATGGATTTTATGCGGAAGATGCCCGAAAAGAGCAAGGGTTTTTCCTGAGCGACAAAGAATTTACCTTGTTTGTACTGATTCCCGACGATAAGAACTGGATTGACGAAACGCCTGTGATTGTCGATGCGAAAGATTCCAGAGATTTTTGGAAAATGGTCCCGGATGATTCGGCTTTTCCGGGCTGGTTCCGTTACACTTGGAAAAAAGCGGATTATCGTCCGGAAGGATTTTTTCTTTATGGAAAAAGCGATTCATTGCGCTTGTCTCCGATAGGAAAGAACGGTTTTGCGCTCGGCAGAACGGACTTGGTGCCTTTCGGTTTGGAGAATGTCGATTCCCTGTTTCTGGTGCCGGATTTGAATTACTCCTGCTATTCAAAAGGCGAGGAACTTTATGGAGATTCGGGAATTGTGTATTTGCAGGACATTCGAAAGAACTGCCCGTTGAAAAAACTTTGCCTTGAAAAAGATTTTGTCCCGGCTTGTCACGAAATCGATTTCAACCGTTATCCCGTCTATTATTCGATCTATTCCAAGGATTCGGTGCTTGTCAAGGGGGAAAAGGCTTTACTGCCGCAATACGATTGCGTCTATGGCGGCTTCAATCCGGGATGCGCGAATCGGATCTTTGTTGAAAATGGTTTTTGCCAATTGGCATCCGGGGATTATCTGGTAAAAATTCGGGACGAGGCGAGCGATTCTTCGTTCTTCTTGCCCTATTCTGTAACGACGACGGCGCTTTTCCCGGAATATGTCCGACAAAATATCGATATCCGAATCGAAAATTCCTTTGTTCGGATTCGTTCCGCTTCGCCGGTCGATTTTGCCGTGTTCAATTCCCTTGGCCAGATTATTTCGCACGGAAATGTTTTGAACAGCGCCAAAGTAAAACTTCCCGCTCCGGGAAATTATCTGCTAAAAGTCGGAACGGAAACTCGTCGCATACAAATTAAGTAGCGACTT
>JBNMGX010000067.1:0-8836 GCA_050872465.1 Hallerella sp. | reverse complement strand
GCTAAGTCGTAACAAGGTAGCCGTACCGGAAGGTGCGGCTGGATTACCTCCTTTAAGGAGTAAACCGCGGTCCTTCGTGGACCGCCACCTGCACGCGGAATCCGCATCGCCAAGTACATCTCTAAATACTTAATAAGTCCAATCTTATTGGTTTCATTCGCGTTCATAGCGGCGCGGAGACGATTGACAGTTCGGGAAAGCAATTCCAGAGAAAAGTGAAACAAGCGAGAAGCGAAGCAAAGAAGCTAGAGGGCGTCCCGTCCGGAAGGCGGGGCGCCGGGCTGCTCATGCGAGGCGAAGAGCTAAGTCGCTGGAGCGAAGGAATTAAGCGAGAGAGCGCACACGGGGGATGCCTAGGCATCCGCCGGCGAAGAAGGACGCGACAAGCTGCGAAAATCCGGGGCGAGGCGCAAGGAGCCCGCGACCCCCGGGAATCCGAATGGGACAACCCGCCCGGAGCGATCCGGGCATCCGCGGGCCGAACACATAGGCCCGGGGAGGCCAACCCGGCGAACCGAAACATCCAAGTAGCCGGAGGAGAAGACATCAACCGAGATTCCCCAAGTAGCGGCGAGCGAACGGGGAGAAGCCCAAACCGGGAGCGATCCCGGGGTTGTAGGACTGCCGCGTGACGCGGGAGAAGGGACCGAAGCGGGATGGAAAGCCCCCCCTTAGCAGGTGACAGGCCTGTAGGGACCCTCGACCGCGCTTGGCAGCATCCTGAGTAGGGCGGGGCACGTGAAACCCTGCCTGAAGCCGGGGGGACCACCCTCCAAGGCTAAATACGAGCGGATGACCGATAGCGACGAGTACCGTGAGGGAAAGGTGAAAAGCACCCCGAGAGGGGAGTGAAAGAGTGCCTGAAACCGTGTGCGCACATTCTGTCGGAGGGGGGATTCATCCCCCTGACGGCGTGCCTTTTGTTTAATGAGCCAGCGAGTTGCTCGTGTACGGCGAGGCTAAGGCCCACAGGGCCGGAGCCGCAGCGAAAGCGAGTCTGAATAGGGCGCCGAGTCGTACGCGGCAGACACGAAGCCTTAGTGATCTACCCATGGCCAGGCTGAAGCGGGGGTAACACCCCGTGGAGGGCCGCACCGATATACATTGAAACGTGTCCGGATGAGCTGTGGGTGGGGGTGAAAGGCCAATCAAACTGGGCGATAGCTTGTTCTCTCCGAAACATATTTAGGTATGGCGTCGCGATAGGATCGCGGGGGTAGAGCACTGGATGGACTAGGGGGCACACCCGCTTACCAAACCCAACCAAACTCCGAATACCGCCGATCCGTTTCGCGGCAGACAGCCCGCGGGTGATAAGATCCGCGGACGAAAGGGAAACAACCCTGACCACCGACTAAGCGTCCCCAAGTACGCGCTGAGTGGGAAAGGATGTGGGACTGCTCAGACAGCCAGGAGGTTAGCTTAGAAGCAGCTATCCTTTAAAGAAAGCGTAATAGCTCACTGGTCGAGCGGTCCCGCGCCCAAAATTATCGGGACTAAGCGCGTCACCGAAGTCGTGGGCTTCCCTGCAAGGGGGAGCGGTAGGAGAGCGTTCCGCAGGCCTGGGAAGGCGCGTGGCGATGCGCGCTGGAGGTACCGGAAACGAGAATGCTGGCATGAGTATGCGAAAACGCGGGTGGAAAGCCCGCGCACCGAAAGTCCAAGGTTTCCCGGGTAAAGTTAATCTCCCCGGGGTTAGCCGGGACCTAAGGCGAGGCCGAGAGGCGTAGCCGATGGAGACGGGGCGAAGAATCCCCGGCCTCCCTCGAGGCGATACGACCGACGGGGCGACGCATCGGACAGGACCGAGCGGCTGATGGACGCCGCGGAAGGAGCGCAAGGCGCCCGGGAGGCAAATCCCCCGGGCAGATGCCCCAGACTCCGGACCGGAGGAGGGCCTCGGCCCGAATCCGAGAGGTCCGTGCCGGTGCCAGGAAAACCCCCTAAGGGAGCCGAGAGGGAGCCCGTACCGCAAACCGACACAGGCGGACAGGGCGAGCAGCCCAAGGTGCTTGAGACAACCCAGGAGAAGGAACTCGGCAAATTGACCCCGTAACTTCGGGATAAGGGGAGCCCCCGGCGGTGAGCGCGGACAGCGCGGGGCCGCTGGGGGCCGCAGGGAAACGGCAGAAGCGACTGTTTACCAAAAACACAGGGCCATGCGAACCAGCAATGGGAGGTATATGGCCTGACACGTGCCCGGTGCCGGAAGGTTAACAGGAGGCGTCAGCGCAAGCGAAGCGCCGAATCGAAGCCCCGGTAAACGGCGGCCGTAACTATAACGGTCCTAAGGTAGCGAAATTCCTTGTCGGGTAAGTTCCGACCTGCACGAATCGTGTAACGACTTCTGCACTGTCTCCTCCTGAGACTCAGCGAAATTGCAGTGCCGGTGAAGATGCCGGCAACCCGCACCTGGACGGAAAGACCCCATGAACCTTCACTGAATTTTGACATTGGTTTTAGGCCTTGCATGTGTAGGATAGGTGGGAGGCTTTGATGGCGGGGCGCCAGCCCCTCCGGAGCCGCCCTTGAAATACCACCCTTGCCAGGCTTGAGGCCTAACCCGCGCCCCTCACCGGGGCGGGGGACCGTGTCTGATGGTCAGTTTGACTGGGGCGGTCGCCTCCCAAAAGGTAACGGAGGCATCCAACGGTTCCCTCAGCGCGGTCGGTAATCGCGCGCAGAGCATAAAGGCAAAAGGGAGCCTGACTGCGAGGCGGACACGCCGGGCAGGTACGAAAGTAGGGCTTAGTGATCCCGCGGTACAGCGTGGAACGGCCGTTGCTCAATGGATAAAAGGTACTCTGGGGATAACAGGCTGATCTCCCCCAAGCGTTCATAGCGACGGGGAGGTTTGGCACCTCGATGTCGGCTCGTCGCATCCTGGGGCTGGAGAAGGTCCCAAGGGTTTGGCTGTTCGCCAATTAAAGCGGCACGCGAGCTGGGTTCAGAACGTCGTGAGACAGTTCGGTCCCTATCCGGTGTGGGCGCACGAGACTTGAGGGAACCTGTCCTTAGTACGAGAGGACCGGGACGGACGCACCTCTGGTGTACCGGCTGTCGCGCCAGCGGCACCGCCGGGTAGCCATGTGCGGATCGGAGAAACGCTGAAAGCATCTAAGCGTGAAGCCGTTCCCGAGATTAGGTCTCGCGGGGGCAACCCCCTGAAGGGCCGTCAGAGACGATGACGTCGATAGGCCGCAGGTGTAAGCGCGGCGACGCGTTGAGCCGAGCGGTACTAATAGCCCGTGAGGCTTTTCCTTTCATTTCCGCGACGTGGCTTTTGCCGCGCGTGGGCAGCCCGGCGCCTCGAGGCGCCCAGCGGAGCCGAGCCTCCCGCGTTCCACTTTTCCCGCGCTTTCCCGCTGTCAGAGATTTGAAATTTCGGCGGTCACCGACGGAGGGTCATACCCGTTCCCATTCCGAACACGGAAGTCAAGCCTCCTGTCGCCGATGGTACCTGGCCCCCGGGCCCGGGAGAGTAGGTCGCCGCCGGATCCCCGGGCCCCCGTCCCTCATGGGACGGGGGCCCTCCTCTTTTTAAACGTAATCGCCCCCGTACGCCGGCTGTCCGCCGCCACTGGAGCTAGTTTTTTTTGGCTCCGGGATTTATCAGTTCTTGAGGGAAAAGAACGGGGCGCTGTCTCCTGTGTAGGCGGAAATTCGCGCTCACCGGTGAAAATTGTATCTTTGGAAAATGGAAATAGAAAGATATGTCTGCAACCCTTTCCGGGAAAACGCCTACCTTATTTGCGATGAACCCACGAAAAAGGCGGTTCTTGTCGATCCGGGATTTTATACGGAAGCCGAATTCTTCAAGCTGTCTTCGTTTGTTCGGGAAAATGGTTATTCAGTTTCACGTATTTTGAACACGCATTTGCATTTGGATCACTGCATTGGGAACGGTTTTGCAGAAGAAGCTTTTGGAATTGGGGCAGAATGTGGGCTGGGGGATTTACCCTTGGCGGAACATATAGAAGATCAGGCTCGGATGTTCGGGCTTGAAATTCCCTGCAAGATTCCTGTCCCCAAAAAATTTTTGAAAGAAAACGATGAAATTCATGTCGGAAATATTCATTTAAAAGTCCTCGAGGTTCCCGGACATTCTCCGGGAAGTCTTGCGTTCTATTCTTCGGATGGATTTGTCTTTTCTGGAGATGTCGTTTTTACCGGCGGCGGTTATGGACGGACCGATTTGCCAGGCGGCGATGAGGAAATCTTGATGAATTCTATTCATCGCAAATTGTTTCGATTGCCTGGAGAAACCCGAATTTTTTGTGGACATGGGCCTGATACGATTGTCGCAAGGGAACTTGCCGTTTGGAAATCCCGGCTGTAAGATGCATTCGGGGATGTGTTAAGAAAAATTTTGTTTGAAAACGATAGAGTTTTTCTATTTTAAAATGCGAGTGTTTGATTCATAAAGGAGCGTCTATGGGCTTTCGCCTTGCGCTGTTGTTTTTGTTTGCCGTAAATGCAAATGCGGCGGTGATTTTACATATCCAAAATCCTTTTCGAAACGATTCTGGAAAGTCGGAATTTATGCTGCATATCTTGGGAGGAACTACCGAGTATAATCCCGAGTATGGAGAAACTTCTAGGACATTGATGAAAACCGAAGGAAACGGTTGGTTTTCTTATACATGGGACAAAACGATTTCCGATTTTGCTGATTGGAATGAATTTACGGTAAAGGCTTGCCCGAATACTTCCGACAACAACTACAACACGAATAATTGTGTCGCCTGGAACGATTCGGCAGGAAAAGCTCTGAGCTTTAAAATGCGAACGCTTTTTGAAACGGATTCCGAGATTTGGCTTTATACGGATGTGCGTGGCTCTTATGACAAAAGTTTTGTTCCGCCCGGTTCCAAGCTTGTCTGGTTCAAAAGTCCGTGGGGAAACAAGGCGCTTCCCCGGATGATTTTCGGGGCGGATTCCATCTTGATGCGTTTTGCCTATGACGATTCGGCTTCGTGCGGCTGGTTCTACGGGGCGATTTCTCCGAGTGTCTTGTCGGCGAATCCGTTGAAAACCGCTTATTTTGAACGTTTTCACGCTTCTTACCTGACATTCCCGAAAGACGGAGAAGTGGATCTGTCGGCTGCTTTGAAATCTGCCGATACGATTTTCGTCGATGGCTTGACCGGAAAGGTGGATTCGAAAATGGGAAGCCGCGGCGCATGTTTCGATTCGACAAGAACCTTGCATGTTTACAGCCCGTGGAGGACAAATTCCACTTACAAGGACAGCCTTCTCTATATGGAAGTGGGGGCTAATATATTGAACAATGCGAATGCGATGGATTCTTCGGGAGAATTTCGCCACTGGTTCCGGTATGATTTTTCGGCGGAGACTGCGCGGAATCAAACGTGGAGTTCGGAAAATGCGAAAGTCCAGTTTTTCCGTCGGCAGAACGAGTGGCCGCAGGTGAAGTTTTTTGAAGATGCTGCCCGCCCGCAAATTTCGGAGTTTTTTCCGCAGGGAGTCTATGAAGCTTGGGTCTTTACCAAGAACGGGCGGATAGAAATTTCCTTCGCCCCGATTGAACAGAAGGTTATCCGGCTGATGTCTCCGTGGGACAATATGGCTCCGGCGCTGCTTGTCGAAAACGATACGATTGGGATGGGGCCTTTTTCTGCGGATACGTGCGGCTGGTATGAGGCGGCCTATTATCGCCATGTGCAAAGTTTTGAAGTTCTTTTCCGGCAGCGTTTCGGCTTTGAAATATATTCGTCGGAAGGATTGAAGGCTGGAGGTCCGATTTCCCTGGATTCCGTCTTTGCGTTCGGAGATACCGCCTGGGTGACGCCTTACCCGACGTTGATGAGCGCACCACGGATTTCTTCGCAATTTCCCGGACGTCTCGGCGTCTGCCCGAGCCTGAAAATTTCGGCGATGCTTGTCGATTGGGCGGGTGAGGATTATCCGTATTCTATCGACGTGGATTTTGGCGGAATCTATGACGGAAATAACTTTACGGAAGTGACCTATCTGGACTCGGCGGGAAATCTTCAGACGAATAGGAAGTGCCAGGGACATGTGAAAGGGATGGTCCAGGACACGCTTGTGAACGGAAATCCTGCTCGCGTTGATTCGCTTTCCTATCCGTGGGGGCAGTGTGCCGCTGCGCATGAAATCGAAAAGTGGTTTGTACCGGTGGAAGTGGCGACGGATAAGGCGGGGAATGTCTATACCAATGCGACGTGCCGCGATATTGATTTGTCGCTCGATGCGGAGGGCTTTTGGCTGGCGGATATTTCGGAGTCGCATCCCGACGGCGGATTTTTCCCGCTCGACGATTTTGAATACCTCGATTCGGCGAAGACGGTCAAGAATCCGAAGTTCGACTGGAGTGAAAGATTGAGAACGGACAACGGCAAACAGCACAATTACAGCTTCGCCATGAAAATTTCGGCGCAGTTCCAGTACGTGAAGGGGCAGTATTTTGAATTCCGCGGCGACGATGATGTCTGGGTGTTTATCAATAATCGGCTGGTCGTCGATATCGGCGGTTGCCATTCTCCGGTGGAAGGCGCGGTCTATCTGGATTCGCTCGGGCTTGTCGAAGGGGAAACGTATCCGTTCCGCATCTTCTTTTCGGAACGGAACGCGACCGGTTCGAACTTCAAGATGCGCACGTCCATTAACCTGGAAACGGAAAAGACGTATTATCCGGTTGAAATTCCGATGCAGGACGGGACTATCTCCTATGAGATTTGGCAGATGATAGCGGACAAGTCGCTCAGCTGCGACGTTTCGAGCGTGACGAAGATTGACACGGTTCCGGCTGCTTCGATGTTCCTTTTGAAAGGCGGGAACTTGCCGTTCGAAGGCGTGACCTTGGGACCGGGACTGAACTACGGCGGAATCAACGTGAACGAGACGATGTCGGGATTTACGATTGACACGAGCGCAATTGTCCGGTCGAGAACGCTTGCTCCCGGTTCTTATGTGCTGTATTTCTATTTGGCGTCCGACTTGTCGCAATCGTCGAAGGTTTCCTTTATGGTGCCGGAATATCCGCTGCCGAACCTCGTCTTCGCAGACTCCCTGTGGAATGAAATCGACCCGGATACGGTGAACTTTGGAAGCTGGGCGTTTGTGCCGTATCCTGTCTATGTGATGGCTTATTATATGGGCGCTCCCTGCGATTCGGGTTGTGACGGCGCACTGGAATTTCTGACCTCGGATTCGCTCGCGTTTTCCGACGAGAACGGAAACCTGATCGATTCGATTCTTCCGACGAATGGTCGCGCGAAGTTTTTTGCGATGGGGACTGCGACGGTCAATGACGGTTCGTTCGGCGTGTTCGGAAAGACCTTTGCGGATACCGCTTACTGGAAGTTCATCAATCTGGAAAAGCCGCCCGTGCCGATTCCTTCGGGCGGAGAAATTTTCGACCGCGATGGCGACGGTGTCGCTGACAGCCTTATGCTTGCCTACGGGGAAAAAATCGTGGATGACAACGTTCCCGATTCTGTGGCGTGGGCTTTTGGCGATACGGTTCCGTATAAATTAATTCGCAAGGACGTGGAAAAATACAGGACGCTCGATTCCCTGATCGTAATTAAAAAGGATTCGCTCGTGCCTTTCCTGTTTACGGGGAATACCGAAAAGAAAGCCTATCTGGGCAGCTATTCTTCGTGGTTCAACAAGGCCTTGACGGATTCTGTGACTGGGGAGACGGATACGGTTCTCTTCCATGTGACGGGGAAAATTCGCGATAAAGTCGGGCCGGTTTTGACCGCTGCGATTGTCAAGCCCGAGAACGAGAACATTTACCGGCTGTCGCTTGTGTTCAGCGAAGCGATTGATACGAACAGTTTTGCGATGGATTCCGTTTTCGAATTCCGCGCATGGCGCGACGGTTCGGAATTTTCGCGGGGAATTTTCCCGGTGTCCGTAAAGAAGGAAACGGCTCGGTATGAAGTGCTGTATTCGAACAAGAACGGCGTCTTGCCTTCGGTGGGCGATAGCGTGCGGATTGCTCCGGGGCTTTTGCGCGATCTGTCGGGGAACTTTGCGAACAAGAATAATCGTTGGGTCCGCATTGTCGGTGAACAGGTGATTCGCATCGAGTCGGCAACGCTTTTTGACCAGAGCGTGGAACGGGCGGAGGCTTTCAAGGATTCTTCGACTTTGATTCCTTACCGGATCCCCGCGGGGCAGCCGTATGACAAGGCGGAAAAGTCGCTCGGACTTCCCGGATTCCTGATTCGCTACGACTTGAGCGAGCTTGTTGTTTCGAGCGGTGCGGACAAGGAAAAGGTTTATCTGAGCTACGAAGCGGACTTCTTTACGAACCTGGGGGCGTTTGTCGGTTCGAAAAAAGGTACGGTCCGCTGCTCCGACGATATCTTTGGCGGGGATTGTTCCACAAATTCGGGAAACATTTACCTGGGCTGGAATATGCGCGCAAAGTCCGGTCGCCTGGTCGGTTCCGGGGCGTATGTCGCCTTGCTCAAGATTAAAATCGGCGTCCTCGGCGGAGAATCGCAGAAAAAGGATGTCTCGCGGAGTTGGGGCATTCGCCGGGTGAAGGAATAAGGGAAATTTTCATCGAAAGGTTGACTAGCCGGATGAATTTTGATAGATTGAGAAAAGAAACAGGGCGGTAGGTCGTCGCCTGAGAAAAAAAAGAAAGACCGAATGGAAGAAACAGGGCGGTAGGTCGTCGCCTGAGAAAAAAAGAAAGATCAAATTGAGGTGCCGTTTATTTTATATAAATAAACGGCATTTTTTTTGGAGAAATAGGATGGAACTGGTTACTTTGTCTTCGGCTTTTTACAGCAAGCATCTTGGACATTCCGAAATTTTAGAAAATAAAAATGGG
>JBNMGX010000066.1:0-8972 GCA_050872465.1 Hallerella sp. | reverse complement strand
TTTAGTTCGCTTCAGTTCCCCGCTTCCCAAAAGCCTAGACGTCTGCAGACTATTCCCTAATCCCTGTTCCCTAAACCTAGACGTCCACTATTCTAAGCTCTAAGTTCTCCCAACTAAGCCCTGAATATCGGATTTAGCTCGGCAAGCTCGCCAACCTGTCATTATCGGGCTCGACCCGATAATCTCTGAGATTCCCCGGTCTGCGTCCGCCGCGGCGGACAAGCCGGGGAATGACATTGTAGTGTGCAAGGGAATGACATCATAGCGCGCCGGGGACGCAGCTTTAAGATTTTTTTATTCAACTGACGGATAAGATTTCTCGTCTGAAATGACAACGTCCAAATCCCTTAGAGGGAATTTCAAAAGAGCTGTCGTGTTCGCCACATACAGAGTATCCCCTACTGCAACCATACCATAAGACGAACCATGGGCTAGACAAATATACCTGGGGCAAAAATTGCCATAGATTTTTCGCCAGCCCTTTTCTTCTTTTCCATAGGGTTCGCCATAGTCACCCATGTAAACAAAAGGCCAAGGCAGACTTCCCGCCACGAAGAGATGTTTTCCATCCGATGCCAGGGAAAACCGGTTGGACGGCACATTTTTGTAGGTCAAATATCCATAAGGGGTGTCAGTGGTACCAATAACACTGTCTATGGGGTTCCAACGGTCAAGAGCCTCGTCATATTCCAGCACATCAGATGAAGATTTTTCACCGATCACGTATATTTTCCCTTTATGAACCACAATGTCCAATGCTATGTCGCTTGTATCATAAGCGGGTACCCAAGTCGCCCAACTTGGAATTGGAATCTTTGCCATTCTTTTCCAGCTGCCGTCATAGCGCCACATTCCCCGAGCGCCGCTAATCGTGTATAGTTTGCCGTTCAGTTCGACACCCTTGTGGAACTGCATCGGGTATTCCCTGGAAGAATCGTAGTCGTAGGTAATATCCACCCATCCGGTATCCGTCTGCATTTTCATGGCAAGCTTGATGGTTTCGCTGCGCCTGTCCGTGCTGTCCTCGTAGCCGGCAAAGCATACAACTGGTCGTCCGTTATAAACAGCAATACCATAGACATTGTAATAACCCGTCGTATCAAACGGCAATGCGTATATTTCATCCCATCCGCCGCGATCGAAATCGTATTTCAAGACCTTGCCGCTAAACTGGGTTCCGGCATAAAGGCCTGTAGAGTCGCCATACACGTAACGAATCCATTCAGAACTTTTAAGCGTATCCCAATGAGTCGATCCAATCTTCGAAGCGAATACCCTTGGAGTGTAGGTAACAGAACCCGGAGAAGTGTACCGGTTGCTAGACCAGTAGTTGTCAACCAGAACAATCCGGTCGCCGACATGATAGATGGACTCCAAGCCTCCAAACGTCTTGGAGTCATCCAGTACCGGGACAAAGTCATCCTTGCGCCAGCCAAAATCCGGGTCTTCCTTATATGTTTCCGAAGGCCGCACCACAGAAGACTCGTCGAAACAAGCGAATAGAATCAATACAAAAAAGAGCATGCCCGATTTTTTCATATCAGATTCTCCATACATACTGAACATTCAAGAGACTCGGGAAATTATAAGCCTTACACTCATCAACAGAAGGGACTTTCCCAAAAATCACATTTTCTTCAGAATCAAGCAGAGCTATTCCACAGACCAGCTTGTCGAAAGAACTCCAATCCGTCAAATGAAGACCAATGTTTCCTTCAGCAACAGACTCATTTGGGTACAGCATGTATGTATCAAAATACATATCCAACTCCCATACATTTTCACCAACATTCTTAAGGCAGGGCCTAGACACAGGCGTATACCAATCATCAGCCGGTACATAAAGCGATTTTCCATCAGGCACTCGAAACCAGAGTTTAGCGTGGTAATCTTTCAAAGCAATTGTTCCGGTATTTTTAATGGTGACACTAGGCTTAAATGCATTGGTTTCCCATGGAGCAACATCACTCCAAGACAAGATTCCCTTCGGTGATGCAATCACACCATCATCTACGCTCTTGTACATCGGAGGTTCTTGACCCCATAGAATATGATCTCTTACATCATAAACAACTATTTTCTTATTGCTTTGTGGCAAGCCAACATTGTAGTCTGCAGACCAATCGTCAAGATGCTCAAAGTCAGCCCAATCGTTATAATGTAAACGAATCTGCCATCCGTCCAAACTCGGAAAAACTGACTTAGCCTTCAATACAGAATCGGTGGCATCCAAAACAAAACGCCATTGATCACCACCCAGATTTTCAAGCGTTACAGGAATATTCGGATAATCCACTTCAACTACAGGATTCCTAGCAGGATCTGCCGTGAAATAATAAGCGACCTTGAATCCCTTAATATCCTTGTCCGTTGAATTGGCCACAAGCATTCTAGGCCTTGATGTATTAGATTCATAATCGCCGCGCGCTTCGCGATGCATAACGAAGACATCTCTTGTTTTTTTCCAAGCGGTTGGCGAATCTGGAACAACCTGTGTACTCGGATTGCTAGCAGATCCCACGCCAACAACGACATTTGGCAACGAAGCTCCTTCATCAGCAATAATGGAAAATACCGTTTGCAAAGACATATTAGGCATCGCATAGTCTTTAGAAAACGTCTTGCCAGATTGATTATCAAAGCTGACAGAAATAACAGAACCTTTTCTCTGAAGACGCGGGTTGGTCGCAATATCAGATGATAGTACCACATCCTGCTGCAAATTTCCTTCTACATCAGTATAATTTACATAGGATCCCACGCCATATTCATACACAGCTTCTAGATAATTCGTACCATCAGAAATACGAGACCCCTGTTTGCCCACACCTAGATACAATGGCGACAAATCAAAATCTCCAGTCAAACCAACAGAGCCATCATCTAAATAAATCAATTTTACGCCAGACTTTTCAGCAAGCAATTCATCACAATATAAATGCAAAGCACAAGTTATATCCAGTCCCTGTCGCGCAGATGCAGCCATATCTCCCATTTTCAAATCTAAATGAGCAACCGTTTCCCATGGCGCTAACGCGTCATGGAATTCAAATTTGCGAGGCGTTTTTAATTCAGATATGGAAATACTAGTGATTTCCAATTTCGCACTTTCATACTTTTGACTGTTTGCCTCTACAATCAAATCGCTATTCGCAAGCCAATCATTTACCAAGCTATTTAAAATGTCTAACAAACCTTGATCTAAACCAATATCGTCAATATCGACTGTGCTGTATGCCATTTTCTCAAAATCACTTGATTTTGACTCTAGATAGGATTCAAGAGATACGCATGCAACTTTTGAATCATCATCTAATTCAGGACAAGAAATCTTCAAATTTTCAGCAATAGCTTCTAGGGCTGCGGAAACAACGGCTTTCGTATTCCCCGAATACAGCGGCACAATTTCAAGATTATCTCCGTTCGGCTTCTTCGGATAGGACACCCCATCGGTTCCGTAGTTTAAACTTTGCATAAATTTACTTTCACTATAAAGGTGTTTTCCAATCTTCCTTGTATAGTTAGCCTGCTCACGTGAATCTGCAAGCGGATCCTTTTCCATAATATCAACATCAAAACTACCCGGACCAAGCGGATCAACATTTAGCGAAATCTTATAAGGTCCAAGGTACGGGCCTCTCATATTTACTTCGTAATCAGATGTCACTACAGCAGCGGTAGTAAACCAGCCAAGAAGCGAATTGACAGCCAAAAGCCCTAAATCTGTCAACCAATTTGTATAATCAAGACCAACCTTGACATTTGCTAAATGATGGTCCTCGGGTTTATTTAGATCATCCACTATTTTGGCCAAACTATACAATTTTTACAATACTAAACAGACAGTAGCCATGATCCTGTGTAATGGTTTCAACAATACCTTCAGCATGATCCCAGTAAGAATCGACCTTTTCTTTTATTTCGACAACTTGTAAGGATTTAGGGTCATTACAAACGTGAAATGGCAAATAAGTTTCATCATATGGTTCTATCCAATTTTCTAAAGGATTATCCTGACTTTTAGGAATATCTACAAATTTTTTCTTGGCATCGGCAAAATCACCCGCAAGCGCAACAGAATACGCTAGGGAAAACGCAATAAAAAACAAAATACGATGCATAAAAGTCATTTTATAAATCTTGAAGTAAAGATAGAATTATAATTTACGTTCAACATTCAAAAAGAAAGAACAAATGGTTACAAAAGCAAACAATATTTCGAAATTTCGATTTGCAAATTCTCACTGTCAAACACAATCTTGTCCAAAAGAAAAAAATACCCATCGACAATTCTTCTCAAGCGGGTCATGCCCTAGGATACCAGCTACGCGTCATATTGCGCATTTAGCCTGTTCTCCTCCAGCTATTGCCTGATAGGCGAGTTGCTCCGCTCCAGAACAACGGTGAACGGAAAACAGATCGCTCGGCTTGTCATTGCCGGACATTGACCCGGTAACTGTCATTGTCGGGCATGGCCCCGACAATCCCTTATCTGAAAACAGATTCCCGTGTCTGCGTCCGCCGCGGCGGACGGGCACGGGAATGACAGCATAGTAAAGTGCACGGAAACAGTTCGCTTAGAAACACCGCATCCCACGTCCCGCAAAACGCTTCCCAAAATTTAACCGTCAAAAGCTCTAGCCACTGCCCACTAAGCCTAGACGTCTGCAATTCCAAGCACCAAGACCCTATGCATTTTTTTATATTTGCGCATAAAACAAACCGATGAGGATTCAATGGAATACAAAATCAAGGATATAAATCTCGCCGTCGAAGGCCGCAAGGAACTGGACCTCGCCGAAACGGAAATGCCCGGCCTGATGGCACTCCGCAAGGAATACGAAGGAAAGTTCCCGCTCAAGGGCGCTCGCATCATGGGAAGCCTCCACATGACCGTGCAGACGGCGATTCTCATCGAAACGCTCACGGAACTCGGCGCAGACGTGCGCTGGGTGAGCTGCAACATTTTCAGCACGCAGGACAACGCAGCGGCAGCCATTGTTGTCGGCAAGAAAGGCTCCGTCGAAGCTCCCAAGGGAACGCCCGTATTCGCCTGGAAAGGCGAAACGCTCGAAGAGTATTGGGACAACACGGCAAAGGCTCTCGTATGGCCCGACGGCGAAGGTCCCGACATGATAGTCGATGACGGTGGGGATGCCACGATGATGATCGTCCGCGGAGCGGAATTCGAAGATGCGGGAAAGGTTCCCGAATACAACCCCGAAACGGATTCCGAAGAATGGGGAGCGTTCCTTTCCGTCGTCCGCAAGGAAATCGAAAAAGACCCGAAGCACTTCACAAAGCTCCGCGCAAAGATCAAGGGTGTTTCCGAAGAAACGACGACCGGCGTTCACCGCCTCTACGAAATGGCCCGCGAAGGACGCCTGCCGTTTGCCGCCATCAATGTAAACGATTCCGTCACCAAGTCCAAGTTCGACAACCTCTACGGCTGTCGCCATTCGCTCATCGACGGCATCAACCGCGCAACGGACGTGATGATGGCAGGAAAAGTCGCTGTCGTCTGCGGATACGGAGACGTGGGCAAAGGCTGCGCCCAATCGCTCCGTGGACAGGGTGCTCGCGTCATCGTCACGGAAATCGACCCGATTTGCGCCCTCCAGGCCGCTATGGAAGGATACGAAGTCAAGACGCTCGATGAAGTCGTCTCGTTCGCAGACATCTTCGTCACGACAACCGGAAATCTCGGCATTATCTCCGCCGAACAAATGGGCAAGATGAAGAACCGCGCCATCGTCGGAAACATCGGACACTTCGACAACGAAATCGACATGGCGGGCCTTGCAAAAGTTCCCGGCATCAAAAAGAACAACATCAAGCCGCAGTATGACGAATGGATTTTCCCCGACGGTCACAGCGTGCTCGTTCTCGCCGAAGGGCGTCTCCTGAACCTGGGCTGCGCCACGGGACATCCGAGTTTCGTGATGAGTGCAAGCTTCACCAACCAGACGATTGCGCAGGTCGATCTGTGGCTTTCCGCAACCGGAAAGCCTACGGTAAGCGGCTACAGCTACGAAAAGGGAAAGGTCTATCGTCTGCCGATGATTCTCGACGAAAAGGTCGCGCGGCTGCACCTCGAAAAGCTCGGCGTACACCTTTCCACGCTTCGCAAGGAACAGGCGGATTACATCGGCGTGAAAGTCGAAGGACCTTACAAGCCGGAATTCTACCGCTACTGATTTCACAAAAATCCAGAAAGGTTCCGCTCCAATGCGGAACTTTTTTATCGGAGCGTACAGCAAAAAACCCGGCATTCGCCGGGTTTTTCGAAAGGAGAGAGAGTTTCTAGAAAATATCAGGCAGCGTCAAGAACCTGGTCTATCTTTGTTGTGCGCAGCTTAGCGAGAGCCTTTTCCTTCACCTGGCGAACGCGTTCCTTCGAAAGTCCGACCATCTTGCCGATTTCCTTCAGGTTCAAGTCTGCGTCCATGTCCAGGCCATAATAAAGCCCGATGACGCGATGTTCCTGGTCGGTCAGGTTTTCCTTCAGCAAAAGTTCGAGCGAAGCCTGCTCGCCGTTCTTTTCCGCAAGCGCATCCGTCGCATCGGCGGTAGAAGCGAGGCAGTCCCCGAGCGTCATGTCGCCATCTTCGCCAACCGGAGAATCGAGCGACGTCGCGTGGGAACCCATCATCAGGATTTTTTCGATATCCTTCGCCTTGTAGCGGCTTTCGCCTTCGAGGCTTTCCGGGTCAATCGTCATCTGGCCTCCGATGACCTGGCGAGTCGTCGTCGCAGCACGGTTAAAGCGCCGAAGCACCAGTTCCTTTTCCGCGCTGATGCGGACAAGGCGCGCCTTTTCGGAAATCGCCCGGGTGATGTTCTGGCGAATCCACCAGACCGCGTAGCTGATAAACTTGATTTTCTGGTTCGGGTCAAAACGGCGGGCCGCTTCGATAAGACCCATATTGCCTTCGTTGATGAGTTCGTTCACATCGAGGCCCTGACCCTTGTAAAGGTTCGCAATGTTCACGACGAATTTCAGGTTGGATTTGACAAGGAGATCCTGCGCGCGGCGATTGCCCTTGGCGGCAAGCTGAATTAAAATTTTTTCCTGTTCACGGGAGAGGAGCGGATACTTGGAGATGTCATTCAAGTATTTGAAGTAAATGGAATTCATCTGACGTTACCTCTTTTTTATTGCAGCGACCTTTTCGCTACACCTTGAAATATAAAGCCTCGTTTTTTTTCAAGTGTCAGAAAAAACCATCGTTTTGGCAAAACCTTCATCGCCTTTCTGTCTCCATTTATCGCCCTTTTGTCATTTTTTTGTCATTTTCAAGAAAAAATCCCTATATTGGAGGCATGGAAAACATGATGCGCCAAGAGAAGCTGTTCCTAAGCGATTTTGAAAACTTAAACGCCGTCCACTCATCCATCAAAGGACGCATTCCGGATTGGCTTTGCGGGAAAAATTCCGTTTCGCCGACAGTCTTGCGAATTATGATGTTTCTGTTCTTTCTCGCCGTGGGATACGTCGCCGCAGCCGCCGGAATGGGCGAAGAAAACTTTTCACAAAAAAGAATTATCGCCGCTTTCGTTTCCGTTTCCAATTTTCTATTGGGCTTTTTCTTGAACCAGCTGATCTTCGTTCCGCGATTCTTCTTCAAGAAACGCTTTATCGCCTTTGTCCTGGTCAATTTTCTCTTTATGCTGGAATCGTCCGTCATCCAGGATTTTTTTGTCTATTGGGTCCAAGAAAAGAACGGACCGCTTTTTGAATCGCTTTTCGGGAAAGCTTCGATCGGAAACGCCGTCATCATCTTGCTGATTTTTCTCACGCTTACCATCATCGTCTGCGTGTTTAACGTCTTGTTCCGTCTCGGAGGGATCCACGCCCGCGACGCCTATCTGAAACGCATCCAGGAGAACTTCTACCTGCAAGCGGACCTCGCCTTTCTCAAGCAGCAACTGTCGCCGCACTTTCTTTTCAATACGCTGAACAACATCACCGCCCTGGTCGATATCGATCCGAAGCTCGCGCAGAAATCGATGATCCAGCTGTCTTCGGTTTTGCGGCAAATCTTAAACGAATCAAAGGAACGGGAAGTGCCGCTTTCGCAAGAACTGGACGTACTTTCAAAATATTGTGAACTGGAAAGATTAAGATTCGGGACCAATATGGATTTTTCGCTGAAAACGAGCGTGGAAAATCCCGACGCAAAAATCGCGCCGCTTTTGATGATGCCGCTTATCGAGAACGCGATGAAATACGGCGTCCACCCGAGCAATCCCTGCTACATTTCCATCGACATTTCGGAAGTTCAGAACAAATTAACGTGCCGAGTCAAGAATTCCGTTTCGCCGCAGACCGCTTCAACAAAGGTGAGCAGCGGAATCGGGCTTTCCAACTTGAAGCGGCGTCTGAACATGTGTTATCCGGACAAATATACCTATACAAAAAACACCACTGAAGATTCCTACACCAGCGAGCTGCAAATCAATTTGGCGGAACCGATCAAAGTGGAGAATTTCAGCTAGGCTGTTTTTTCGCAATCGGATTATTTCAACAGCAGACTTTGCCCGCCCAGTTTTAAAACCGCCGGAAATTGCGGAACTTGAAAGATTTCGCCAGCCTTCAAAATTCCGCTCCTTAACAAGATGCCGTTTATATCGAAAAGCCGATAGACCGTTGGACGTTCAAGACCCTCGACTATAAATTGACGAAAGGCGATTTGACGTATTTTCAAATGGGATGGGACCGCTACATTCGGGAGGGAAACCGTTCCGTTGCAAACCCCCAAAGAACCGAGTTTTACCAGTTTAAATTCACCCGTCTCTCCGGAATCTCCCGAGAACAACAGGTGAACCGCTGCCGTTTTGGCAAGGATTTCTTCTTTGGTTGTGCCGGGTCCCCAACTTTCAAATTTGAATTCATTCCACGGGATATCGACAACAGCCATCGAACTCGATCGACTTATCTCCGCTTCAAGATTATTTTCATAAGAGAAACC
>JBNMGX010000065.1:0-9023 GCA_050872465.1 Hallerella sp. | reverse complement strand
GTCGTAACCTGAAATCCCATCAGGCCCAAAGGCTTTTTCCTGTTTTTAAAAGCGCTCCGTTCCCATTTGAAATGTCCGCGTTTTCGGGACGCATAGCTGATCGGCGTGTTGGAATTTGCCGCGGTGAACGGGAAGACGAATCCGCGCGAAGCTGCCGGCAGGGGAATGTCACGGATGAGCCGTGAACGGATGCGGTTCGAAAAAACGTCCGCCTGGATATGCGAACCGCCGAGATGCAAGATGTTTACATTTCCCTGTTTCGTATAAATTAACGAATCCAGCTTGTGCAAAAACGGGGAGAACGAAGCGTTTCCCGCGGGAAAGACGATATGATTTGCGGAAGAATCGATCGGCAAAGGCGAAAGGTTTCCGGCGAAAAGAAAAACGTTGACTATCAGTATCCAGAAAACGGTTTGTCTCATCTTGTTTCGCCTTGGAGTGTGTCGGACATTTCCTTTGCGGAATCGTCTGTCGCTTCGGAAATGGGGAACAGTACAAGCGTGTCGTTTTCGGTGACGAGCGTGTCAGCCCTGCTCTCTGTGCTGTCGCGGAACGAGTGGATTTCGAAAAGCTTTTCCGAATCGATTTTTCTGGTTTTCCGGAACGTGTAGTAATCGTAGTGGAGCTTTATCGCGTTGTAGAGAAGTTCGCCGATGCGGGATGCTCCGGCTCGGGTGAAATGGATGTAATCCGGGCCGCCGAGCGGAGGCTTCTCCTTGACCCAGGAAATCATGGCGTTCTTTCCGCCCATCACGCGGTACATGTCCCAATAGGCGCAACCGTTTTTCAGAGCGACTTCCCGGATCTTTTCGACCGTCATTTCGAGATTCGGGTAGCTGGTCCATTTCCCGTTGATTTTTTTTGACATGTCCGCCGGGCCGATAAAGAGAATGTCCGCGTCTGGAGCGGCTTTCTGGAGCGCTTGGATTTGCCTTTCGAGTGTTTTCTCCACCCAGCCCAGGTTTGCCCGGGTGACGCTAGGAACCAGGTTTCCGCCGTATTCCATCAGGATGAGTTTCGCGTTGATAGCCTTGAGTGACGCGCCAAGCAGGTCGTTGTCCATCTTGGTGAAAACGGTCCCCGAACTTCCGCGCATCGCGACGTTATCGACTCCGACTCCCGAAGCTCCGTCAAGAGCAATCGTATATAGCGAAGCTCTTCCCGAAACGGTCAGCGTGATGGATTCGGTCTCGTGGAGAAGGTCCCATGTATAGACGGAAAGGTTCGGGAACGTTTCGATTTTTGGATCTGTCGCGAGGAATTTTTGAATGCGCGGTCTGTATTCCGGAACCGAATCGCTTAGAAGCGTGTCGATGACAGTCGCTTTGTAGATGAGTTTTGTCTTGAGGTTCGCCTTGCTTGCGAGAAGACGGACTTTTTGAAATTTTCCGGCGTTCGGAAAGTTTTTCAGGTGGAGGCTCTTTTTGAACGAGAATGTCGCGCTGCCGTTTAAGTCGGTCACCTGGGCGAGCGGTCCATATTTGTTGTTCGAAGCATGCTCCTCTGCGGGGCCAAAGATGCGATGCCGAGCGAGATTTCCGATGCTGTGCCCGTTGAACACAAACGAAGGAATGTCGGCGAGAGGCGGCACCATTCCCGGGCCGGAACCTCCAAAGAGCGATTGGATCGCTTCGCGGAATGTCGCCGTGATGCGGTCGCCTTCGAGCTGCGAATCGCCGTAATGGACGATGTGCACGACTTCGCCGGAATCTTTCGCCTGCAAAATCCGATCGAAAAATCTGTCGAACCAGGCTGGGTTTTCGTCTGGAAAATCAAACCGTGTCGGACCGTTTTTGAAGAAGGATTCGTAAAAGGCTAGCGAATCCGCGTATTCGGCAAATTGTCTTGCGCGCGTTTCGGCGAGCATCTTTTGAATTTGCGCTTCGGGATCGGGCTTTGGCGCTTCGGAGAGGTTTTCTTTCGCCTCTTCGAGTTTTTCCCTTAGGGAAGGAAAACGCAGCGTAAACGTTCCAACGGAAATTCCTTCACCGGGAAATCCAAACGAAAGTACGCCGAGAAGTGCGAAGACGGAAAGAAGAAGAAAAAGCGTGCGGAATGGCGTCATCGGACGTCAGGCCTTGATATTCGCGATTTCTTCGAGCGTTCCCGTCCCGGAAGTTCCCGAGGAAAGAATCTTGTATTCGAATCCGCCTGCAGGAGCCTTGTCCCCATCGACATAGACGACGACTTTTGCGCCTTGGGCGTTTGCCTGCTCCATTTGCTTGCCGAGCTTTGCCTGAGCGAGCGGATGGCTGACGTTAAAGCCGCGCTTGCGGAGTTCGTTTGCCACGGAGAAAATCTTGTCCATGTCGTTTGTGAAGCTTGCGACAAAGAAGTCGAGCGTTTGCTTGGACGAGGGGAGCAGTCCGCGTTCTTCGAGCAGGTTCGCGAGTACAACGTCTCCCATGCCGAATCCTACGCCCGGGACCTTTTGACCGCCGAGCTTTTCGGTGAGGCTGTCGTAACGTCCGCCGCCCGCGATAGCGCGCATGGATTTTCCCTTGTCGAAAACTTCGAAGACGATGCCCGTGTAGTAGGCTAGCCCGCGGACGATAGAAAGGTCGAGCGCAACCGATTTGGACGCTCCGGAATGTTCGAGCGTCTGGAAGAGCTTTCGGATTTCGTCGAGGGCTGTCCGGGAGGCTTCTCCCTGGATTTTGGATGCGACCTCTTCGATGCTTTTCGAGTCCATCAGGCTGTCGAGCTTTTGCGTCTCTTCTTCGGAAAGGCCCGCTTCGGCGAGTTCCCTGTAAAAATCGCCCTTTTCGATTTTCAGGCGACGGTCGAGCACCGGATAGACCTTTGCCACGTCGGCGACGCCGATTTCTTCGAGAAACGCGTTCAAAAGCTTTCGGCTCGATACCCCGATGCAGAAGTCGTCCGCTTTAAGGCCGAAGTCCTGGAGCATGGAAGCGATTGCCGAGAGAAGGTCCGCTTCGGCATAGATGCTCTCCGTCCCGATGATGTCGAGGTTCAGCTGGAAAAATTCGCGAAGCCGTCCTTTCTGGGCGCGTTCGTAGCGGAATAGCCTCGGCATGCTGAACCACTTGAAAGGCTTCCTCAGGGAATTTCCCTTTTGGATGACCAGCCGAGCGAGCGTCGGAGTCATTTCGGGGCGCAGGGCGATATGGCGTCCGCCCTTGTCCATAAAGTCGTAAAGCTGGCTTACGATTTCCTCGCCTGACTTCCCCGTATAGAGTTCCAGGTGTTCGAACATTGGGCCTTCATATTCCTCATACCCGAAACGGAGAGCGGCCTTGCGCCAGGTGTCGAAAATGTAATTTTGAATCCGCATGGATTCGGGATAAAAATCGCGCGTGCCCTTGGGGAGCGGAGGCGTTTGCATCTTCGTCGTTGTCATACGCAGGCAAAGGTAGTAAAAAGGGCGACAAAAACATTTTCATTTTCTATCTTTATCGGGTAATGTTGAAATCTTCCCGCCCTGAAATTTTGCTCACGAACGATGACGGCTTTGAGAGTCCGCAGCTCGTAGCCTTGGCTCTGTCCCTTTCCAAAGTGGCAAATGTCCATGTCGTCGCTCCCGAGACGGAGCAGAGCGGCGTTTCCCATGCGTTCAAGGGATTTCTCGGGCACGAACTTCGGCGGATTCCCGGCGAATATCCGTTCGACTTTTATTCGCTTTCCGGTGCGCCCGCCGACTGCACGAAGATGGGGCTTCGGAACCTCTTTAGGGAACATCCAATCGACTGCGTGTTTTCCGGTCCGAATGCGGGCGAAAACGCGGGTGTTTCGTCGCTCTATTCGGGAACGGTTGCCGGAGCCCGCGAAGCGGCGCTTTGGGGAAAGCCCGGAATAGCGCTTTCGCTCTGTGCGGGTTCCTCGGAAAAGATGCTTGCCGAACTTTGCCGCTTTGCCGCCCGGATCGTGGAAGAGAGGCTTTACGAAAAGATTTCTCCGCTAACCGTCTGGAACGTCAACTTTCCGCGGGAGAGCCTTCCGTTCTGGGGATACCGGGTCGCTCCGCAAAACCTCTCGATGTTTACGGACCATTACGAGGAAAGGGAAGGCAAGTATTTTCTCGAAGGGAAGAAGTTGCCCGAACATTTTATCGCGGCTTCGGATGACGACCTGCTCGAACAGGGATTTGCAACGATAACGCCGATAACGATTGACCAGACGGCTCACGAAGAGCTTCGCCCGGTCGAAACGGCTTTGGAAAAAATTTTAGCTAAGTAGAAAAACGAAGGAATATCATGGCAGAAAACATCAAACTCTCTCCGGGAACCCATTACGAATCGCTGATCGAACGGGACATGCAGGACAGCTATCTGCGTTACTCGATGAGCGTTATCGTCGCGCGAGCCCTTCCGGATGTGCGGGATGGCCTGAAGCCCGTTCACCGCCGCGTCCTGTTTGGAATGCACAAGCTCGGGGTTACCGCCGATGCCAAGACGATGAAGTCGGCGCGTATCGTCGGTGAAGTAATCGGTAAATACCATCCGCATGGCGATTCCGCGGTCTATGATACGCTTGTCCGTATGGCGCAGGATTTCTCCTTGAGGTATCCCTTGGTCCGCGGGCAGGGAAATTTCGGGTCGGTGGATGGGGATAGCCCGGCGGCGATGCGTTATACCGAAGCGAAGATGTCCCGTCTGGGCGAGATAATGCTGGAAGACCTGGACAAGGAAACCGTCGATATGGGAAAGAACTACGACGAGACTCTGGACGAGCCTCTGGTTCTTCCTTCCGCTTTTCCGAACTTGCTCGTGAACGGTTCTTCGGGCATTGCGGTCGGCATGGCGACGAACATCCCTCCGCACAACTTGCGCGAAATCACGAATGCGATTCACGCCTATTGCGCAAACAACGATATCGCACCCGAAGAACTCTTGAACTATGTTTCGGGGCCGGATTTTCCGACGGGTGGCATCATCTGCGGCAAGGCCGGTATCCGTGAAGCCTACCTCACGGGGCGTGGAAAGATCCGTGTCCGCGGACGCGTCGAAATCGAGAAGGATGCCAAGGGGCGTGAACGCCTGATCATCAGCGAAATTCCTTACATGGTGAACAAGGCGATGCTCGTGAAGAACATGGCGGACCTGGTTCGTGACAAGCGGATCGAGGGAATCAGCGACATTCGGGACGAATCCACCAAGAAAGTTCGAGTCGTTATCGATATCAAGCGCGATTTCCAGGGCGACATCGTTTTAAATAATTTGTACAAATACACGCAGCTTGAAGATACGTTCGGCATCTATAACTTGGCGATGGTCAATCGGACGCAGCCGACGCTTCTCACCCTCAAGGACATGATCCGCCATTACGTCGATCACCGTCTTGACGTAATCTTGCGCCGTACGCAGTTCGATCTGAAAAAGGCCCGTGCCCGGATGCATATCCTGGAAGCTCTCCGCGTCGTCTGCGACAAGAACAATATCGATGAAGTCATCGCGATTATCAAGAATTCCGAAAGTACCGAAGACGCAAAGCAGAAACTCGAAGCGAGATACTCGTTTGACGACATCCAGGCGCAGGCGATTGTCGATATGCAGCTCAAGCGCTTGACCGGACTTGAAATTGAAAAACTCGAAGCGGAATACCAACAGCTGATTGTGACAATCAATGATTTGGAAGACATCGTTGCGCGCAAGGAACGCCGCGTCCAAATTGTCCTCGATTCGCTTGACGCGGTGACCGCGAAATACGGCGATGACCGTCGCACGTCCATCGAAGCGTCCGTGCAGGATTTTGATTCCGAGGACCTGATTCCCGAAGAGGAGCAGGTCATTACGCTCAGCCGCGAAGGTTACGTAAAGCGTCTGCCCATCGATACGTTCAAGGCGCAAAATCGCGGCGGCAAGGGAATTATCGGGGCGGGCCTCAAGGACGAGGACAACATCCTGACGATTTTCACCGCGAGCACCCACAGCTATTTGCTCGTGTTCACGAATAAGGGACGCGTTTACTGGACGAAGGTTTACCGGTTGCCGGAAGGTTCGCGCAGCGGGAAGGGACGTCCGATTGTGAACTTTGTGAGCCTCGAACAGGGGGAAAAGGTTTCGGCAATCGTTCCGGTCCGCAAGTTCGGCGGTTACAACTGCTTGGTCTTTGCGACGAAAAACGGTATCGTGAACAAGATGGACCTGAAGCTCTTCTCGAATCCGCGGCGCGCTGGCGTCAATGCGATTTCGCTCGACGAAGGCGATGAACTGGTGAAGGTCGTGCTGGTCGGTGTGACTGCGGAAGAAATGGAAGCGGCTGCCCGGGGCGAAGATATCGAACCGGCTGAAAACGCGAACGAAGCGGATGAAACCGAATCCGAAAACCAGGATGAACCTGTCGATAGCTCGAACTTGGCGAAGGACTTGCTGATGCTTGCAACGAAAAAGGGGCAGGCTTTGACTTTCCCGATTTCCTGCTTCCGCGCGATGGGACGTGGAACCCACGGTGTCCGCGGAATCCGTCTTTCCGAAGGCGACGAGGTTATCGCCCTTCTGTGGCTCAAGTCCGACCGCAGGGTTCTGACCATCAGCGAGAACGGTTTCGGCAAGCGTTCCGAACCAGCCGCATACCGGATTACGCGCCGCGGAGGCAAGGGCGTTCGCAACCTGAACATCACCGAAAAAACGGGCGAAGCGGTCTTTGTCGATAGCGTCGCGGACGATTACGACCTGATCATCACGAGCCGCGAAGGCCAGGTCATCCGGATTCCGGTCGAAAGCATCCGTTTGACGGGGCGCGTTTCCCAGGGCGTGAAGGCGATAAGCCTCTCGGAAAATGACAAGGTCCAGGATGCGACGGCGCTCCCGAGCAACGACGATATCGAACAGGAAAGCGTCGAAGGCCAATCGAACGCCGAAATTACGGACGGAGAATTGCCGGCGGAACCCGCTGAAAATTCCGAATCATCCGAAGCGACGGAAGAAAAATCCGATTCGTAAAAGTCTTTTAGTCTTAAATTGAAAAGTTCCCGGCTTCATCGGCTGGGAACTTTTTTACGATGGCTGAATTATCTTGTACGAAATTCAGGGCGAATTTTCGAAGGTTTATCTTCTAGAAAGCGCTTCCTTGAACGCCTTGTAATTTGCCACTTCGTTTTCATGGTAGAATACGGCGAATTCGATTTCGTAAAAGGCCTCGCTGTATTCTTCCATGAGTTTTGCATAGGCTTTTGCGACAACTTGGGGATCGTTGCGGAACGCTCCGCAGCCGAATGCTCCGAGAACAAGGGATTCTATTCCGTTATTTAAGGCTACATCGAGAATCTTCCGTCCGCGTCGAAGGTGCAGTTCGTATAGCTCTTCGCTGGGCAGGGGATTTGTTCTTCTGAAATTCGGTGCGGCGCAGGTGATGACATTGACGTTCATCCATTTGTCTTCGGGAAGTCTTTCCGGTTGGTTTTCGTCCGACTTGATAATCTTGATTCCCGGCGTATAGATGCAGGAATCCGTATAGATTGTGTCGCTGCGAAACTTGTGGAAGGAATAGTATTTTTCTTGCAGGATTTTCCGGTTCAAGACGGAAAAAAGCGTTGAACAGCGGCAGAGGCTTTCTTCTTGCGCGGAACTTCCGGTTTTGACGCCGCCGCCCGGAGATGTTGCCGAGGCAAAATTGAGAACTGCGATGCGCCTATCGGGATGTCGAGCGTTCATCAATCTGGCGGCTTGAAATGTTCTATGATTTGTGACAGAAACTTTTGCCTGCTTTCCGAGTTTTTTGTTTACGGAAGGCGTTTCTTCTTCCGGGTAAAATCTTGTGTGGGAAATCGACTGATTGACGGCCTCCGACAAGGATGCGCATTCGGAAATCATCGCGAGCGTATCCTGGAATACGGCGACAAGACGAACTTTGCGTTCGTAACGGGTTTCGACAGGGGAATTTTCCGTTAGAATATCCGCAAAAGATTTCGGAAGGAGAACATTTTCGAGACCGAGAGCCTCTTTGAAAAGCGGTGCAATTTCGTTCGGTGTGAACCCTGCGATGCCGCAGCCGATAGGAGTGACCAGAAATTTCAAGTCGGGATGCTTTTGGGCGAAGTCGATAAATTCATCGACATAGGGTTGGATTGTTTCGACAGAACCTTGCATCGTGGGAATCGCGTAGCTTTTTCCCTGAAGCCCGACGCCTTGTCCCCAAATAGCTCCGAATCGTTCGGTGGCAACTCGGGCCGCTCCGCCAGCGTGGCGACCGGCTAGGTTGCTGCCAAAGACAAAGATTTCATTGTCGGCAAGAGAAAAAATTTTCTTAGGCGAAAATTCTGTTCTGCTTATATAGCCTCTTCTAAAAAGAAAGTTAGCGTTAAAAAAATAAATCGTGTCGCTTCCCGGGCGACTTCTTGCCCAGAATAAAAAAGCATCCCTTTTGAAGGGAATGCTGTCGTGAAAATCGAAATGAACTAGTTCCGGTAGAAATCCTTGACCTTTTCGACGACGTCCGAAAGGTTTACCATCGTCATTTCTTTTTCGGAGCGTGGCTTCCATTCGACCTGTCCGCTTTCGAGGCCTTTCTTGCCGAGCGCGATGCGGAGCGGGATTCCCCACAGGTCCGCGTCCTTGAACTTGACGCCGGCGCGTTCGTCGCGGTCATCGACCAGCACTTCGAATCCTGCGTCTTCCAGTTCCTTTTCGAGCTTGTCCGCAACATCGGAATCCTTGGTGATGTTTACGATTTCCACCTGGAACGGGGCGATGTTCTTTGGCCAGATAGGTCCGAAGTCGTCGTGGCTGTTTTCGACGACGCTTGCCATGAGACGTCCGACGCCGATGCCGTAGCAGCCCATAACAATCGGTTCCGCCTTGCCTTCGGGGGTAAGGAACGTCGCGTTCATGCTGCTCGAAAATTTCGTGCCGAGCTTGAAGATGTTTCCGAGTTCGATGCCGCGGGTTTCGGAGAGCGATTCGCCGCACTTGGGACACTTGCAGCCTTCTTCCGCTTCGGCGATGTCCGCGACTTCGTAATTCTGCATGTCGCGTTTCGGGTTGCAGTGGATGTAGTGGAAGCCTTTTTCGTTTGCGCCGACGACGAGATCGTAAGCGTTTTCAAGTTCGGAATCGACAATGACG